>JAAYCO010000246.1 GCA_012729725.1 Planctomycetota bacterium | reverse complement strand
CCGCCCGCCGGACTTCTTGAAAGTGGCGGCGATATTATTGACATCGTCGTCGGAATTATCGACTACGGCGTCCTGCTCCATTTGGAGTCGTTTGGAGTGGTTTGTATCTTCTTGCAGGATCTCGACTTGCAGATTTGGTGTCGTTTCGGGCTCATCCATATCCTCCATCGACATGAGGTTGGCGTATCGCGGGTCTGGTAAAATAGGGAACCCTGGTCCGCCATCTTCGGCCTTCTTGAGGGCGATTGGCGGGATCTCGGCCGGCCATGTTTCGTCATTAATCCGTTCGGCGCAGATCCTGGCGGAGCGTCGTCGTGCGCTTGCGAGTTTTGCCTTGAGCCTGTTGAGAACCAATTTGCGTTCGCGAGCGAGTTCATGCTTTCTTTTTTGTTTATACCTGCTGACGGTTCCCTTGTAGCCCGACGGCGGTTTGATGGGGATTGTCAATGCGATGTATCTGAGGCATGATAGAGCCTTTTTGGTCTCCCATGACAACCCGCGGCGATCTCCGATACGCATGTTATTACTCCCGCTTCTGAGATCTGATTTGCGGGTTGCATTATACCACGTTTATCACGACCTGTCAATATACCTAGTTTGCTCTAAATCAGCCCAGATGCTTCGCACAACACGCCATGAGCAGAACAGCGCGACGCAAGAAACCCCGCATGGAAATGCGGGGACCTGACTGTTATCGCGCAGCGAATCCTCGCCGTTGTTTGTTGTTCGAATAACACCCATGAACCACAATCAGCGCGACGCAGGAAACCCCGTATGGCCATGCGGGGCTTCCTGCGCGGCGCTGATATTGGCGCATGGGGGTGATTCGGATTTGTCGCCTGCCCTTGCCTGGAGGGATTTTTTCGATATGCTTGATTCGATGAACGACAACGAACAAACCGGGCAGGGTGAGGAAGAAGCGCCGGCCGAGATGGTGGCGCCAGAGCAAACCGACGAACCCGCGGGCGATCAGACTGCCCAGACGGAATCATCCGCCGAGGAGAGCGAGGCTTCCCCGCAGGCGCAGGTCGATTTGCGAGACGTCGCATCGGCAGTCGAGGCAGTGTTGTTTTCGACGGATGTGGCCCTGCCCGCGTCGCGCATTGCGCAGGTGGTCGAGGCGCCGCAGCGGCTGGTCAAGCAGGCCATCGCCATGCTCAACGAGCGCTATGACGGTTGTGGAAGTGCGTTTCGAATTGAGGCTATCGCCGGCGGATACCAGATGCTCACGCTGCCGCGGCATCACGACGTGCTCGCCCGGCTCGTGCAGGCGCGAAGCGAGTCGAAACTCTCGCAGGCGGCGATGGAGACGCTGGCCATCATCGCCTACCGCCAGCCGATGCTTCGTGCCGACGTCGAGGCCATCCGCGGCGTCGCCAGCGGCGAGGTGCTCCGCGGCCTCATGGAAAAGAACCTCGTCAAGATCGTCGGACGAGCCGAGGTGCTCGGCAGGCCCATGCTTTACGGCACGACCAAACGGTTCCTGGAGGTGTTCGGACTTGCCGATCTTCAGGATCTGCCCCGCGTTGAAGAGCTCCGCGCCGGCGCCGAGAAAAAACCAGACGCCAAACCAGACGCCAAACCAGAGGCCAAACCAGAGGCCCAAGCCCCTGGGCCCGATCATGAGGATCAGTAGACGCTGATACGAGAGGGCGGAAAGCCCCGCACGGCAAATGGGGGAAAGCCAATTGTCATCGCGCGGCGAAACCACGCCGTTTTCGTTCGAATGTGATCAGCGCGTTTTCCGAATGCGGTATTTAGGCAGCAGCCACCTGTCGCTTTTCGGCGGCGGGCTTGACGGGCATTTGCAGGCTCTTGTGCGGGATGCGAAGGATGCTGTCGAGGCCGAACCGGCCCGGTTCCACGCCGAAGGCGGCGTAGTCTGTGAACCATTCGCCGTCTGCGCAGTAGCGGAATCGGAACTCCCCTGCCGGAAGGCGAAGGCGCGCGACCCAATAACCGGCGTCCAACTGGGACATCGGCAATTCGCCGTGACGCCAGTTGTTGAAGTCGCCGGCCAGATGGACCTGCCTGGCCTGTGGACGGAAGAACTTAAACTCAATCCATTCGCCTTCGATCGTTACCATGTCTGCCTCGGTGTCGGGTGTTTGACGGCCTCTGTGGCCGCTAATGGTTGTCATCGGACGGTATGGATCATGACTTGAGCAAAAGCGCTTTCCGGCCTGTCGGTTTTGACAAGGTTTCCCCTCGCGAAGGAAGTCAAGCCCCCGTCCCCATATAGCCTGATCATGTATCTGAGCGCGTTCGTTCAAAGGGTCGGCATCATTCGCAAACGCAAAGACAACCCTTGTTTGCCCGCGGCGGTATTGGTATAGTAATACTATACTAATATGGTTGGAGATGAACCGTGACACAGACACACCTTACGGCTGCGGACATGCTCGAAGCCTTGAAAATGGTGGGCAATCTGCTCGATTGGCCTCTTGAGGTGGAGATTCTGCTCATCGGCGGCGCCGCGGGCATGCTCATCGGAGTCTTGAGGCCTGACCGGACCACGGGCGATTGCGATGTGGCGGACTTCGCTCCTTCCGCCGCGGCAGCGGCGGTCGAACAGGCGGCGCAAATGGCCGCGACGAAGATGAAGCTGCCTCCGACATGGTTCAACGATCAGATTCGACAGTTAAACGTTCTTCCTGACGGCTGGCGCAGCCGCCGCCAACACATCGCCACCTATGGCAAGCTGAAGATCTACGCTGCCTGCCGGCTGGACCTCTTGGCCATGAAGGTCTTCGCCCACCGCGCCCCAGATCGCGAAGATATCGCGGAGATGCGGATCACCCCCGACGAGGTCGCATTCGTGCGAAAGTACCTGAACATGCTGAGGACACCCTGCCGCAAAGCAGATCTGGATCAGGTGGCTTCGGCTCAGGAGTATCTTCGTCTCCTTGAGGGCCAACTGCCATGAACGGCTCCAACCAGATACTCGTCAGGCGATGGTGTCGTCTGGGCGTGCTGTTTAACGTGCCGCCGTCTCGGCAGACACCCGATTTGGAGCGTTTGCTTCTGGACACGGCCACAGCGATTCCAGGCAGTCCTCGGTTGTTCATCATGGCCGCGACTTGGCTGTCGCACTACGGGCGTCTGGTTGCCAGGCATCGCCTGAGGCGAATGGTTGGCGAGGCTGAGGACCCCGCCGCCGTAGCAGTTCTGGGCCTACTTCTTGATACCGTTGACACGATGTGCCACACCGACGTCTTTGCTGCGGCCAAGTCCGCTTGCGGCCCCGCATCAACGCAAATGCCGTTATTCACCGCCGACAGAGCCAGCAACGGGCTTGCTGAATTCGCCCGGTCGCGGGCTTCAAAGGTTTCGAAGCGGTGGAACCTGTGGACCGAAGACATCGAGTTGAAGACCGATGCCCTCCGCCCGCTCGACTGGATCATGGAGAAGAACCCGTCAATGCAGGTTCGAGCGATTTTGAGCGGCGGTTTGCGAGCGTCCATTCTGGCGTGTCTTCAATATGACGCGACATCCGGGGCTTCTGAAGCCCAGTTGGCCCGCCTGTGCGGCGCTACCCGCAAGGCCGTGCATGAGGCTGCGGATCATCTTGAGTTGTGCGGCATGATCGACCGGACAAGACCCGGTCGAGACTACAAAGTCGCCCTTAAACGCGCGCTTTGCGCAGCGCAACCTCATTCCGGTTCTCGTTCGTTTGCGTCGTGATCACGCGCAAACGAGACGAAGAGCATCTTCGTGCCGGCATTAACGGCGAGGTGTCGCTACGCGACGGGAAGCCAGGTCCCCGCATTGCCATGCGGGGCTCTCGCGTTGTGCCCATTATTACGATAGATGTAGTTTAGTAAATAGTTTTTATTAATGCCTCAACGTTTGGCGGCGGAAACGAAGGCGTCTATTTCGTCGGCGGCGCGTTTGCCTTCGGCGATTGCCTGAACAACTGTGGCGCCGCCGTTGACAACGTCGCCGGCCGCCCAGACGCCTGGGCGGGTGGTGGCGAGGGTTTTCGAATCAACCTTTATCAATCCGTCGTCGGTCAGCTCAACGCCGCCCAGCACGTTGGCAAGGATGGGATCTATGCTCTCGCCGATGGCCTCGACAACCAGGTCCACATCGAGCAGGAACTCGCTGCCGGGGATCGGCTGGGGAGCCCGCCTGCCGGTGTCGGTGGCAATGAGCCTCGTCCGCATCACCTTGAGCGACGCGACCCTGCCGCCGCTGTCGGTCTTGTATCCGGTCGGCTGGCACAACAGCATCAGGTGAACGCCGGCGTGCAGGGCCTCGTCGCGTTCCTTTGGCCAGGCGGGCATCTGTTCATAGCTTCGCCTGTAGACGAGGTAAACGTCGGTCGCTCCATGGCGGCGGGCCATGACCGCCGAGTCCACTGCCGTGTTTCCACCGCCGATCACCGCAACGCGGGCCGGGCAGCGATGGTCGGGATTGTGGTTCATATGCCGCAGGAACGCATCGGCGTCCATCGCGCCTTCGGGCCTGCCCGCTGCCGTCAGCGAAGGTCCGTTGCCCAGCCCTATCGCCAGCACGGCGGCGTCAAAGCCCTCGCTCAGCAGGTCGTCCAGCGTGAACTTCGCCCCAAGGGGCGTTTCGTATCGCCACGTCAGCCTGTGCGGCGGAAGCATCGCGAATACCGCCTCGATTTCCGCGCGGGCGTCTTCGGCTCTCAGCCGCGAGGTTGGTATCACGCTGCCGAGCTTTCCGCCGGGTGCGGCAGTCCGCTCGAAGACCGTTACCGAGTGCCCCAGCCGAAGCAGCTCGGCCGTAGCAGCCAGGCCGCCCGGGCCCGCGCCGATAACGGCGACCTTCACTCCGGTTGCCTCCAGCGGAACCTTCAGTCCCGCCCATCCTTCTGCAATTGCCTTGAGCGACAGGCGGCGCTGGATTTCAGCGATCTGCACCGGACCCTCACCCAGCAGCCGCTGCACGCACGCCGACTGGCACTGCACCTCGACGGGGCACACCGCGCCGCATATGCCCGGCAGCGCGTTGCTTTGCCGCAGAATTTCGTAAGCGCCCTTTTCGTCACCGTCGGCGACAGCGCCCACGAAGCCGGGGATATCAACACCCGCGGGGCACGCGGTTTTGCACATGGCGTCGGCGCAGCGCCGGCAGCGCGAAGCCATTTCGCGGATCACCAGGGGGTCCGATCGCCTGCCCTCGCGGAAGATCGGGCCGTAGATCTCGGAATCTCTCACGACGCAGCCGCTGCGCCCGCCGTCGCGCATTATCTGCGTGCATGAACTGCACGCGATGCACACCTTGTGAGCGTCCATGC
Organism: Planctomycetota bacterium; assembly: GCA_012729725.1. Lineage (GTDB taxonomy): Bacteria > Planctomycetota > Phycisphaerae > SM23-33 > SM23-33 > JAAYCO01. The sequence continues at coordinate 48,093 of JAAYCO010000246.1, read as the reverse complement.
CCTTGCCGGTGATGATGTCGCGTGCGAATTCGGGGTACGCCAGCGCCCCCCTGCCCAGGCCGACCATCGTCGTCCACCCTGCCTCGACGGCAGCGGCGGCGACAAACGGCATGTACTGCCGCAACCACGAGTATCCGCCGGCGATTACCGCCAGATCCTTGTTGGCCTGCTGAACCTGCCGGACAATGTGAACGAACCTGGCGACGCCCTTGAGCGGGTGCTCGGGCGCTTCGGGCCAGTTGGCGATCATCCAATCGGCGGGGCGATTAACGTGCGGATTGAAGTACGGGTTGGCGATGGAGACGTTCAGGCAGCGATATCCAACGCGGCGAAGCTGGGCGATCAGGGCCAACGGCTCGGCCAGGTCGGGCTTCGAAACGTCGTCTCTGCAAACGCCCCAGCCGAAGGGGTGCTCGATGGCGTCGTACACGTTAAGCCGGCTGGATACTTCCATATCCTCGCCAACAGCCTGCCTGATCTTGCCTGCCGTTTCGATCAGCATGCGGATGCGGTTCTCGAAGCTACCGCCGTACCTGCTGTTTTGCCGGGTGAACGATGCAAGCAGTTCGCTAAGCAGATAACGGTGGCAGCTCTTGATGTCCACGCCGTCAAAACCCACCTGCCTGGCCAGCAGCGCTGCCTTGACGAAGGCGAGTTGCAGTTCGTCGAGTTGCTCGTCGGTTATCAGCGGGTAATCGGGGGGCAGGTTGTGTCGCCCGTCGAGCACGCTGGAATGATGGGCGATGATAGGCGCGGGCTTTAGGCCGGGCCTGCTGTACCTGCCGCTGTGGGTGAGCTGAAGGATGCAAACCGGGGCGGGGCCGTTGGCTTCGACGGCTGCGGATCGCGACTCGTCCAGCATGCGCTTGAAGGCCGGGGCGCTGTCGTCGGTAAGGCTTATCTGGCGCGGGTTGGCCTTGCCCTCGGGGGTGACGGCGCACGCCTCCCACCAAATCAGGCCCGCGCCGCCCGCTGCGAATCGGCGGTACTTGCGGATGGTCAGGTCGCTGGGCGAGCCGTCGTCGAGCCCGTCGCAGCCTTCCATCGGGTGAACCGCCAGGCGATTGGGCGCGGTCTTTCGCCCGAACGAGACGGGCTTGGCGAGAATTGAGAAATCGCGGGAAACGGGAAGGTCCAGCCCCAGGCGTTTTACATCTTCAAGAAGCTGGTCCAGACTACGATACGAGAAGCGCCATGCTGTGTTCATTCTTCCTTCGCGCCGCGCCTCAACGGGCGGCGTGGTACCCTTGTAAGCAGGACCGGGCCGGCCGGCCTGCCGCCGCGTCGACCGGGCCAAGCCGATGCAGCGCCGCGGGAGCACATACGCCCGCGACGCACGCCATTATAAGCCACCCTGCCCCCTTCACGCCATGGGGTATCTACCGCGGACGGACGTGAACCTCGCCGATCATCTCGTCTTCGTGGTAAATGCAGAAGTATCTGTAGGTTCCGGGTGCCCAGAAGCTGTACGACCAGCTTCTGCCGGGCTGGATGTCGCCCGAGTGGAACGGGTCCGCCCCCGCCGGCAGCAGGGCCACGCCCCACCGCATCGACGCGTTGGGATCGCACGTCACCGTATGGAGCGCTTCTGACGAGTTTTCCCATATCACCCGCTCGCCCTGCGTAATGGTTATGCGCTGCGGCTTGTATCGCCGCCCCTGGGTCATCTCGATTGTGTAGGGATTGTGCGTTTGCCTATCGCAGCCGAGGGCGACGATCAACAGCAGCAGCACCGCCGTTGGTTTCAACATCATGATTCCTCCGCGCAGCCTTGGCGTAATTCTATGTCGCCACGGGCACTAAATACCGTGACTACAATTTTCTGGAGGCGACTGCACATGAAGGCAGCATTCGTGACGATGTACGACATCACCAGGAGTTTCGGCGGATCGGTGAGCTACCTCGCATCGGCACTTGAGGCTCAGGGCGTGGAACTACAGCGGATCATGGCCCCGCCGGAGTTGACCGTTCGCAGAAAGGCGACAGGATGGCTGTGCAACACCCTGCTCAAACGTGAATACTCGCTGCACCGCGACTCGGCAGCCATCAGGGAGGTTTCGCGAAGGGTGGCTGCGGAACTGGATAAGGATGTCGAGGTGATCATCAGCCCGCAAAGCGTCGGCAGCCATCCGGTGACATACCTGGAAACCCGCCTGCCGATAGTGATATGGACCGATTCATGCCTCGCGCACGCCGTGCAATCCTACCCGGAGCTTCAACGCCTGTGGGGACGGTCGCTTCGTGACGGCCTCAGCAACGAACGCACGGCGCTGTCGCGATGCGACAGGCTGGTCTACACGTCGTCATGGGCGGCGAAGGCGGCGGCTGAAATCTACGGCCTGGACTCATCGGGCATCAGCGTGCTGCCCTACGGCCCCGCCATAGACACTCCTTCTCATCCCGACGCCATAGAGACCATGCTGCAACACCGCCCGAAGGACCGCTGCACGCTCATAGCCGTGGTTTCATCCTGGTGGCGAAAGGGCATGGACATCGCATGCGAGGCAGCGGATCTGCTCAATCGCCGGGGGCTGGAGACCGAGCTTGTGATTGTCGGGGCTCGTCCGCCGGCGTCAACGCCGCCCCCGCCATGTGTTCGCAGCGTCGGAAGGATCGACAAGAAGACGCCCGACGGCAGGCGAAGGCTAAGAGGGCTGCTGGCGTCGTCGCACCTGATGATTCTGCCCACACGCGTTGACTGCCTGCCCGTGGCGCTGAGCGAGGCGGGCGGCTTTGGCCTGCCCTGCGTCGTGAGCAACGTCGGCGGAATATCAACGCTCATACGCGACGGCGACAACGGCGTGCTGCTGCCGAGTCGATCCAGCGGGGGCGACTACGCCGACGCCGTAGCCGAAATCATGTCCGACCGCGGCAAGTACGAAGACCTTTGCCGGCGATCCTACCGGCGGCACCACAGCGAGTTTTCGTGGCCGGTGCTGGCGCGATCGTTCGCCGCCATCGTGCAAGAGGCGATAACCGGCGGGGCCTCGACGCGCAGGCCTATTCCACCACTTCGCCTTCAATGACATCCGCATCGCCGCTCGTCGAGGCAGCCTGGGGGCCCTGGCGGGCGACCCTGAAGACGAAGCTTCTGCCCTGCGCGTCGATCGAAACGTGATCGCCGGGACGAATTCCGCCTTCGAGAATCTGCGAGGCCAGCGGGTTTTCCAGCTTCTGCTGAATCACGCGCTTGAGCGGCCGGGCGCCGAACGTGGGGTCCCATCCAAGGTCGGCAACCAGCTCGCGGGCGGCAGGGGTTGCCTCCATCGAGATGCTCCTGTCTGCCAGCCGAGCCGCAAGATGGCGAAGCTGAATGTCCACGATTCCCGCAATATCCGCCTTCGAGAGCGTGTGAAAGACCACCGTCTCGTCGATGCGGTTGAGGAACTCGGGGCGGAAGTGCTGCCGCAGGGCGTCCCTGAGCCGGGCTTCGATCTCCCATTCCTGCGCCTGCTGCTCTGAAAGCTCCTGCACGATCTGCCCGGCGATGTTGCTGGTCATGACGATGATGGTGTTCTTGAAATCCACCGTCCTGCCCTGCCCGTCGGTAAGCCTTCCGTCGTCGAGCACCTGAAGCAGGACGTTGAAGACATCCTTGTGCGCCTTCTCGATTTCGTCGAACAGCACCACGCAGTAAGGCCGGCGGCGAACCGCCTCGGTCAGCCGGCCGCCTTCCTCGTAGCCGACGTATCCCGGAGGGGCGCCGATGAGCCTGGCCACCGAGTGCTGCTCCATGAATTCGCTCATATCAATTCGTATCATGGCGTCCTCGGTGTCGAACAGAAGCTCCGCAAGCGCCTTGCACAGCTCGGTTTTGCCCACGCCGGTGGGACCAAGAAAAATGAAACTGCCGATGGGCCTGCGCGGGTCGCCAAGACCGGCGCGATTGCGGCGAACCGCTTCGCTGACCGCTCGAAGGGCCTCATCCTGGCCGACAACACGCTGGTGAAGCTTGTCTTCCATCTTCAGAAGCTTCTCGCGCTCCGTCTCCATGAGGCGCGTCACCGGAATGTGCGTCCAGCGTGCGACAACCTCCGCTATGTGCTCGGGCGTGACCTCCTCTGAGGTCAGCCCGCCGTCCTTCTGAAGATCAGCAAGCCGCTCTTCGAGCTTCGTGGTGGCAAGCTCGATCTCGCGCAAATCGCCGTATTGAATCCTGGCCGCCTGCTCAAGATTGCCGGCCCGCTGGGCCTGCTCAAGCTCGGTGCGCTTGGCCTGCGCCTGTTCCTTGAGCGAGCGGATCTCCTTCAGCACGCCCTGCTCGTTCTTCCAGCGGGCCTGAAGCTCGTCGAATTGCGACTGGAAATCGGCAAGCTGCTTCTCGATGGCGTCGAGCCGCTCCTTGCTGGCGGCATCCTTTTCCTTGCGAAGGGCCTCTCGCTCGATCTGAAGCTGCATGATCCGCCGCTTGAGCTCGTCCATCTCGGCCGGCATCGAGTCGTTTTCCATCCGAAGCCTGCTGGCTGCCTCGTCGACGAGGTCGATCGCCTTGTCGGGCAGGAAACGGTCGGTGATGTACCGCCTGCTGAGCGTTGCCGCCGCCACCAGCGCGGCGTCCTGTATTCGCACGCCGTGGTGTGCGTCGTACCGTGGCTTGAGTCCGCGGAGGATGGCGATGGTGTCTTCGACATCCGGCTCGGTTACAAGCACGGGCTGGAAGCGGCGTTCCAGGGCGGCATCCTTCTCTATGTGCTTACGATACTCGTCAAGCGTGGTCGCGCCGATGCATCGCAGCTCGCCGCGGGCCAGGGCGGGCTTGATGAGGTTGCCCGCCGAGATAGCGCCCTCGGCAGCCCCCGCCCCGACGACCGTGTGCAACTCGTCGATGAACAGGATTATCCTGCCGTCGCCCTGCACGACTTCCTTGATTACCGCCTTGAGCCGGTCCTCGAACTCGCCGCGGTATTTCGCGCCGGCGAGCATCGCGCCCATGTCCAGGCCGATGACGGTCTTTCCGGCAAGGCCCGCGGGCACGTCGCCGTTGACGATTCGCTGGGCCAGGCCCTCGACGATTGCGGTTTTGCCCACGCCCGGCGAACCGATGAGAACAGGATTGTTCTTCGTGCGTCGCGACAGAACCTGCATGCAGCGGCGGATTTCCTCGTCCCTGCCGATAACGGGATCGAGCTTTCCGCGGGCCGCCATCTCACAGAGATCCTTGCCGTAACGCTCGAGGGCCTGGTACTTGTCTTCGGGATTCTGGTCGGTCACGCGTTGCGAGCCGCGGACCTCCTTCATGGCCGAGATGATCGCTTCCCTGGTCGCCCCGAGCGTCCCCAGCGCCTCTTTGGCGGCCGAGGGTTCCTGGGCAAGCGCCAGCAGCACGTGCTCGATGGACACATACTCATCCTTCATGTCGCGGGCTTCCTTGTCCGCCCGCGCGAGGACGGCGTTGAGGGCAGGGTCCATCGCCATACCGGCCTGTCCGCTCTGGGAGGGCAGGCGGTTGAGTTCACTGTCCACAATCGACGAGATTCGAGAGGCCGGAATGCCCACGCGTTCGAGCAGCGCCCCCGCCAGCCCGCCCTCCTGACGAAGCAGGGCAGAGAGCAGGTGCAGCGGCCCGAACTGGGCGTGGCCGCTCTCGCCGGCAATGCCCTGGGCGCTCACCAGAGCCTCCTGAACCTTTACCGTAAGCTTGTCCATACGCATGTCGGGGCCTCATTTCCAGTCGCCGCCAGGGCCAAAACCGCCGGCCATAGACAGACAATATTAGTAATGCAAATCTCGTGCCACCGTAAGTCATTATCTTGACAATACTTGCGATTCGCCACACCCTGCCATGTGCTGTCTGTCGGGCCGATTGGTTGCCATTACGGCAGGCGAATCGGCCGGGCCGGACGCCGGTGCAAGTCTGGCAGGGGATGTGATTAACATGACGCGCATCACATGTTATTCCCCCCTTCCATAAGGTCTTCACCTTAGGTGAGAGAAGATTTTTTTAGTGGAGATGCGGATATTTGACTTCTCAAGCTTGATTCGACCAATGAATCGTTTAATATACTAAGTTAACGTCTCTGATGGCTCGTTGGAGGCGCTCAAACGAAGGCAATGGCTCACAAAGGAGAGAGATCATGCCCAATGCTCGGAATTTTGCCGTACTCGTCTGTGCTCTTGTATTGGCGTCGTCAACGGCGCTGGCGGAGAATCCTGCAACGTGGAACTTTACACGCCTCACAGTTCAGAACCATGGTACCTTGTCTTGGACATCGCCAACAGCCGTGGATACTCACTTCAGTCAGTACGACTACTCTTATAACATCACGGATCTTGAAATCTACGTCACCTTTTTGGGTATGGGGGACTGGGTATCGGCAATAGATGAGGTTCCTGCTGACAAAAAAAGTGGCAGCGGCGTCAAGTATGGCACCCCGCCCATTACAATCATGAACGAGGCCATGGGAAATGATTATGGCAGCGCGACGATCAACATTTATGTAGACTCCGTTGGCTACGCACATGTTGATCTAACGAATGTAGAATTCGGCTCGGTGATGGGAATCACCCCATCCGCCGCCAGGGTGACCGGAAACATGACCGTCACCGGCACGCCTGAACCCGTGACCATCGCCATGATGTGCATGGGCGGCGGGCTGTTGCTCAAGCGTCGCAGACTGGCATAATTCTTCATCCCCGCAGAATCCCGGCCCCGCCGGCATCCACACGATGCCCGGCGGGGCCGTTTTATTTCGCACCGCATCCAGGCATCGCAACGGGCCCAGCGTAAGAAGCCCCGCATGGCAATGCGGGGACCTGATAGCTATCGCGCAGCGAATCCTCGCCGTTTGCTGTTGGTTCGCATCGTGATCATCGCACGAAAAACAAATACAACGGCGAGGTGTCGCTACGCGACGTGAAGTAAGGTCCCCGCATGGCAATGCGGGGCTTCTTGCGTCGTGCTGGTTGCGTGCGGGTATGTTTATTCGTTTATTCGCCGATCGTCCTGATGATCCAGTCGCCCTGGCGGGCGAGGGGTTGGGGAAGGTCGGGGGACTGGCCGGTGATCTGCTCGATGGCCCAGGCGGTGGCGTTGATCAGGGAGCGGCATTGGCGTTCGGCAAGCTGCTGTTGCAACTGGGGCAGCAAGGCGGCAAGCTTCATCCTGCCGGCGGTCCTGGCGGCTTCGTACTTCGCGCCCACGGAGAACGATGAATCCTCAAGGATGATCTTCAACAGAGGCTCGGCCGTGGCGGCGTCGGCAAGGTCGAACAGGGCGTCGGCGCCGGCTGCGACGGGCTCGACAAGCCTCATTCCACGGGCTGACGTCTTGATGGCGGCATCGATGGACGGCAGCGCCTGCGTGGCCTTCAGATCGGCAAGGGCGCGGGTCAGCGCCACAGCAACCTCCGGACTGAACGGCAGCGACGGCGGCCGGTCGAAGAAGCTCACGATAAGGTGCTCCTGAGCGCCTTTGGTGCTTCTTTCCAGCGCCCCCACCAGCGGCTGGGCTGCCCTGGCGTCGCCCAATGCGCCAGCCGAGCGGGCCAGTTCGACCATTGCGGAGTTGTCAACGTGCAGCTTGCCGATAAGCTTGACCATCTGATCCATGCCGGCGTCACTGTTGCACCGGGCCAGCAGCCACGCGGCTGCGGAAACATTTCGGGCAAGCATGTCTCGTTGCTCTGCGGTGTATTCCTGTGGGGCCGATTTGTCCCACCGGGCGACAGCGCCATGGGCGGCGTGAAGCGAATCGCCAAGTTCAGTCAGAATCCGCACGGCGTGCGGCACCGCCCAGTCGGCGCCAAGCTCGCCAAGGGCCTCTCTGGCGGCAAGATGAGTCTGCATATCGGGCGAGTCGAGCATGATCGCAGCCACCTTGTCGGCGGCGGGCTCGTATTTCAGTTCGCCGACGGCCTCGATTGCGGCAAGACGAACCGGCGCGGATGCGTCGTCCAGAAACCCAGCCGCCCTGTGAGCCTGGGCGGTCTTCCGCAGGGCATGCACGCCGGCAGCGCGAAGCACGGGCTGCTCGGCGATCAGGGCCTGTCTGACAAGATCCTCGATCTGGGCCGGCCCGGCAGCGCCGGCCAGCGCGACGAGTGCCGTGCCACGAACCATCGGTTCGCCATCTGCCCCGAGGCGGGCAAGCGCCTCGCGCACCTTGTCCTGGCGCGGCGCGATGGCCGCGTTTTGGGCGGCTGCAAGTTGCACAAGAGCGGATGCATTGTTAAGCGCGTCGAGAAGCGCCTCGTCGGGGCAGGGCAATTCCAGTTGGGTCATCGCCGCCAGCGCCCCCGCCGAAACCGAAGCGTCGGCATGTGCGACGAGCTTCTCCAGTCGGCCCGCCGCCGACTTGAGATTCAACCGCCCTGCTGCGGCGATTGCCGCATGCAGTTGCGGCGCGTCGGGCGATTCCAGCGCCTCGATGACAATCTCATCGCAGCCGCCCACGCCAAGATTCCCCGCCGCCTGCACCGCCGCCGACCTGACGTGAGGTGACGGATCCTGCGTCATTCGCCTGATGTGTGCAACGGCCAGGGGATTGTCAGTCTGGGACAAATCCGCCAGGGCTCGCTCGCGGACCAGCGGATCCTCGTCCTTGAGCAGATCCGCCAGCAGAAGAACGTTCGCATCGTCACCGAACCAGCGTGCCTCAAGCTTGCCGTCTTCCAACCTTTGTGGAAGGGGCAAGGCCCCGTGCGCCGTTGCGGCCAGAACAAGCGTGGCGAGTATGAACAATCTGGAATTCATCAACTTAGCTCCGAAACAAGGCAGCGTTACCTGGGGCGCCTCAAATGGATGATTCGCATCACGGTGATGATGAACATGCCCGCCGTGACGGCGCCGACGATCTTCATGTGCGGGTCGATCAGGTTGAACCTCGCCAGCCCCTGCGCCCCGGCCGCCGCCATGCCGGCTGCGACTGGGTTGATCAGGAACGCGCCCCGCACAAACCGCTGCGAGAAGCCTTCGGGGTCGAGCACCACAAGAAGGCTCGCCAGGCCCATTGCTATCATCAGCGCGTAGGTCCACGCGGTGGCGGTTGAGCTTTTTGCGAAGATGCTCGAAAACAGCGTGCCGGCAGTGGCGACAAACAGCACGGTCAGGCCCACCACCGACAGCACGCGCAGAATGCCGCTCAGAAGGTTCATGTCGAAATACAGCAGCACGATCATCGCCGGCGCCATCGAGGCGGCCAGCATCAACAGCGGGATGATGGACGCCTGGAACTTGCCGCTGGCCAGGCGCAGGCTGCTGATTCGCGTCGCGCGGATCAGATCCCACACGCCGCTCTCGCGATCGGAACAGATTGCTCCGCTGGTCATCGCCGGGCCGACAAGCATGATCAGCGTAAGTATCAGGGCGGCGACGGCGGTGAGCATCTGGTTGAACATGCCCGTGCTCTCGGCGATCCACGTCTGAATGCTTATCGCAACGATCAGCATCAGCACGATCGAGCTGATAAGGCATATGCCGCATGCCCGCAGCAGCCATTGGGTCTGAAGCATCGGCCTGGTGCGGAATTCCTTCATAAGCACCGGGTTTTGCCACCAGGCGATCATGCGCTTTCGTTTGCGCGGATCGATAAGAAACACGAAGCTTCGCACCGTGATCTTCCCGTCGCGTTCGACAACCTTCATGCCCTCCCTGGGCCGGGGCGGCGCGATCGGGCGGTGCAGCTTGGCCAGGCATATCGAAACGCACACGGTTATGACGACCAGGGCCACCGGCACGAACGTTACGTGGAACGGCGGCATGTTGGCTGCCCCTATCGCGTAGGAGCTGTTGCCCATCACGACCGACAGCATGGCCTCAAGCGGGCTTAGCGACACTACCGTGTGCAGCACAGCCTGCCAGATGGGGCCGCCTTGCAGAATGAGGTTTTTCGTCACCGGCCAGGCCGGCAGGGCGAACACGAAGCAGACGAATATCAGCACGACGTAGGTTACGATGATGGCCCGGTAGCTGCGGTGCATGTGCGTGCTGACAAGCAGGCCGATGGTTCCAAGATACACTGCCGTCAGCAGAAGCACGCCGACGGCGGACAGGAGCGTCGCGCCGCTGACGCCGCCGAGCAGAAACGGCGCCGCCAGCGCCGGCACGCCGGTGAGAACCAGCATGACGATGAAAATCAGGCTGCCCGCCATCTTTCCGATAACGATTTCCCAGGGCCGAAGCAGCGTGGCGAAGAGGCTTTCCATCGTTCGCTTCTCGCGTTCGGACGTTATCGCCGCAGCCGTGAACGCGGGGGCGAACATCGCCACAAGCGCCAGTTGCCCCATGGCCAGGATGCTGAATATCCGCCGGGACTGCTGGCTGCCGATGTCCTGAAGCCCGTCGGCGGGCCAATATCGCCACAGCAGCACCGCCGTCATCAGCAGGAACAGCGCCTGCATCAGGAACGCCTTGCGCGTTCGCAGAGCGCTGAGCACTTCTTTGCGCAATATCGGGTTGGCGATCATCAGTTGGCCTTCCCGGCGGCAGGGGCCTGGTCGCCCGACGGCGCCGGCGACGATGCGTCGTCAAGGTTGATGCCGCTGATGGCCATGTAGGCGTCTTCCAGGCTCATGGGCACTTCACGAAGCGTGGCGACCGGCGACTTTTCCATCAGGTGTTTCAGCAGGCAGCTAAGGTGCGAATCGTCGGCGCAATACCGAAATCGCAGCAGTCCTTCGCATTCGTCGGCGGTATCGATGTCGCTCACCGCGGAATCGGCAGAGAGAACCTGCTGCGCCCCTGCCGTGTCGCCGGCGACCTTAAGCTCCATAAGCCGGTCCCGCTGAATGATGCCCAGCACGTGCTGCACGGTTCCCGACGCCTTGAGAACTCCCTTGTGGATAATGCCGACCGAGTCGCATATCGCCGCAAGTTCGGGCAGGATGTGCGAGCTGACGATGACGGTCTTGCCGTTGTCGGCGAGCCGGCGAATAAGCTTTCTCATCTGCACGCGGGACTGGGGGTCCAGGCCGTTGGCGGGCTCGTCAAGCAGCATCACCTGCGGGTCGTGCATCAGCGTGCGGGCGATGCCGACGCGCTGCTTCATGCCGTGGCTGAGCGTATCGACAAAACGGTCACGCATGTAGTGGCCTTCGGTTACGTCCAGGACGTACTCGATGCGGCTGGCCCGCAGCTTTTTGGGCAGCTTGAAGGCGGCGCCGAAGAAGTCGAGATATTCCCACACCCGCATCTGGTCGTAAACGCCGAAGCTGTCGGGCATGTACCCCACCAGCCTCTTGATGCGATCGCGCCCGCTGCCGACGTCGACGCCGCAGATGGAGGCCCTTCCCTTGCTGGCGGTCATCAGGCCCGCGAGAATCCTGATTGTTGTGGTCTTGCCCGCACCGTTGTGCCCGATGTAGCCGAACACGTGAGCCCTGGGCAGGTTAAGATTGAAATCCTGCAAGGCCACCAGCTCTTCATATTGCTTGGTCAGCCCTTCGCAGACTACGACATTTTGAGATTCTGATGTCACCGCACGGTTCCTTCAAGATCCACTTCGATAGATCTGATCATGTTGTCCAGCGCATTGCTGTCGTTGAGCCGTTCCATGCATATCCCGATCGCATAGCCGCCCTCGGGGGTTGCGAATCGCTCGGCATTTTCGATTTCCAACCTCACCAGCCCGTCGGGGCGATCAAACGTCTGAAGCACAACGCCGTCAAGCCGGCGCAGATTGTGCGCCTGCTTCTGCGACGCCGGGGGCAGACCGACGATCGTCACCCTGCACGTGCGAGCCTGCACGTTGACTTCCAGCCCGATCGTCGGGTTTTCAAGACTGATCCCGGGCGGAGGCGACACCGTCATCCGCATTCCGCCGTCGTTCGTGACCACGCTGAACTTCTCGCTGATGGAGTTGTAGAGCGGCGACGCCTCGAACGACACGCGCGAGAAGCCCGACGGAATCGAAACCTTCTCGCCCGGCGCGGGGGAAATTAAGTCCAGCGGCCAGATCACGGCGCACCAGCCCTGCCGCTCGACGGAATCATCCGCCAGCGGATCGGCAAGATTGGCCTGGGCGTAGCCGATAAGCACCGGCCGCGGGTCGGCGCCGCAGTCGCCCTCGATGCCGCCCAACGTGGGCGACGAATTCCTCGGCGTGCGACGGGAGAACGGAATCATCCCGCCGATCAGGCGGCTTCTTATGGCATCGAGCCTGTCATGCACAAGCGAGCCGGTGAAGTCGCCGGAGGTGTAAATCATGCTCAGGTTGCGCCTGGCGGCGGGTTCGCCGCGAGGCTCCCGCGGCGCTCTTGCCGCCACCCTGCCGCCGGCCGATTGCAGCATCGAAGCCCGCTCGTTGAGATTGACCACTTCCACCGGCGAGAGCATGTCCTGCCGGCGAACAAGAAGATTGCTTCTTCCGGAAGATATGTCGCCAACTTTATACGTGCGGCGATTCGTCATGATGACTGCGTTGCTGATCGAAAAGCCAAGCTCGTTGTCGATTACGCCCGCAAGCCCCGCGCCGCCGAACGAGAGCCTGGGCGAGAATCTTCTGCCGCCCTGCACGTCGTCAACATAAACGCCCGTCGTGTCGTTCGGATGCAACTGAAGGTTGTTAAGCGAAACGCCGGCGCCGGTGTGTATTTCCGAAAGCGAAAGCACCGAGGAACTCACGCCGCCAATGGGACTGATTACGCCCGACGGCGACTGAAACGTGACGGACCTTCCATCGGGGCCGCTGTAGAACTGGTATAGCTCCTGCACGCGAACGCTATCGTCGCCCAGGCCGGTGATGACCCCGACGTAGCTCAATCTAGCCCGGTCGCTGCTTAGCCCGGCTGCGAAATGAAAGGCGAACCCGCCGGCTATTGAAATCGGCACGAGAAACAACCACAGCAGTTCGCCCCTTCGCTTGAGGCGCAACAGCAAACCCGCCAGGCCAACTAGCGCTGCCAGCGCCAGCAGTATTGAAACCGGCACAATCCTGCCCGGCCCCCGCCTGCCGGCAATGCTGCTAAGGGCCGACTTGCCCGGCGCCATGTACGCCTTCATGTCGTCGAGAAGATCCAGGGCCTCCTGGCGAGGCGCGCCCTTGAGGCCAGACGCACGCTGCGAAACCGTCGTAATCAGCGAGGACGATTCCATCGCCGGATCGTCGTGAACGAAATCCTCGGTGCTGATTGCCGGCTTGCGATTGCACGATTCGCGGATAAACGCCCAAACCGGCGCCAGGCCGGGGTCCTGCATCGCCGCCACCGGGGTCGCGAGGGTGTATACCGCTCCAAGCCCCTGCGACTGGCGAGTGAGGAGCGGCAGATTGTCGTGTTCAAGCACCACCTGGGCCGTCAGCGGCATAAGCGCGACCATCGGCATGGGCTTGCCAAGATCGGCCTTCACCGATTTGCCGTTCACGCCGTCCACGGCCAGGGCTTCGATGTAGAACGTTTCGCCGGCCTCCACCCCGGCCAGCGTGCTGATTTCCGCAGGCAGGCTGCGCATTGTCGTTGGGCTGCTGATCAGCAGAACCCCGCCGCGTCTCACCCAGTCGATGATCGCCTGCCTCTGCGACGGGCGAAGGGTCCCGAAGTCGGCTTCCATGCAAAGCAGCATGCGAACCATCGAATACCCGTACCACCTGCCCGGCAGCGACTGCTGAGAGCTGGTCACGAATGCAACTTCACCTCCGAAAGGAGTGGGTCTGGTCTTGCGGACGTCAGGGGCTAGGAAGCTGGAATCATCCTCTTTCAAATCCCGGCCGCGAACCGTGCCAACCACGAAGCTGTCTGGCTCGATCTTCAGGGCCATGCCGAAACCCCTGGCGAGCCTCGCGCCGTTGTCGGCGTTGTACAGGATGTAGTCTTCCTGGTGCTGAACTCTCGCGCCGGCGGTGTTGCCCAAGGTCTGGCCGGGAATGCCGCCGATCATCGCGATATCCGTCGTCCTGACCGAGCGGGGTGGAACGCGTATCGCCCGCGAGAAGTGCGTCTCGCCTCTTGAGGGCAGATTGGCCACGCCGGAGATCTTGACGTGTTTGAACGAATCGGTCGGGTTGCTCACCGTAACTGTTCGTTGCATCCAGGCGCCGGGCATGAAGTGCGCGCCGAATGCGGCGCCACCGGGTCTAAATTCCACCGCCTGCTCATCCGCCAAGCAGGGAAGGGCAACAGTGAACGCAAAGAGAACTGCCAGGGGCGCTATACGTCTGCTCATGAACACGCTCTTCCTTCAGATCGTCAAGTATGCACCGGGAAGAGATGAGTATAGGGCCATCGCCCCGCGCTTGACAAGGCTTTACGAAACTCCGCGCAGGTTTGGCTGGTGTTGTGGCTGCCGGCGGCATCAGATAGAATCGCACCGGTCTAAGTGCAATGTGGAAAAGTTTGAACAGTTGAGCAGGCGAACAGGAGACCGCAGGCTAAGCGCAAACCCATAGCGGCGTGTATACAGTGTTCATTGTGTTTTCTACTGCTGCTACTCCGCGAAGTACGCTACGAAGCACGAGTCACCTGTTCTACTGATCGCCTGCTCTAGCACTGTGCAATCTTTATTGCACAGCGCTTAGAGCCTGTAGTGAGGAACGGCGAATGAAAGCACTTGTGCTGGTCCTGGCGTTGATCTCTGCGGTGGAGTTGAAGGAAGATGCGCCGCTTTGTCAGCCTCCCCTTGCAGGACGCATCCACGGGCGAATTCACAGCGCCGAGCCGATAAAGTCAGTGCTTGCCGTCTCACGCGCCGGCGGAGAGCCTCACAAGCCCGAGTCGCTGGACGCGGACGGCTCGTTTCGATTCGCCCCCCTGAGCGGCGACGCCGTTTATGACCTGGTGGTTGAGCTTCAGGGCGGCAGGATCGTCGAGGGGATCGACCTGGAATTCGTTGACGATCGCCTGGAGCGGCTGGCCGAGCTTCGGCGCCGGCAGCTTCAAATGCCCCAGCCGCCCGCCCAGACCTTCACCGAGGCGGACGCCGCCGCCATAGTCCAGATCGTCAAGGACATGAAGGACTTCATGGACATCCGGCGAGTGCTGTACATTCGCGGCGCCGGCGACAAGGCAGTGACGCTTGTGGAGCTTCTGCGGGAGCGGGATTTTCACGCAAGCGACGCCGGCGAGATTATCTGGCGAATCGAGCTGTGGCGATTCCGGCGGCACAACGGTGTGTGGACCCGTGTGCCCAACGCCCAGCGGGTTTTGCAGCGCCTGCGGACCAGCATCGGCCAGTGGAGCGCGATAAACCACGAGTATTACCCCCAGCTTTCGGTGCGCATCAACGCCGACGGATCATCCCAGGCGGTTGATTTCGCCATCCCGGCCAAGCCCGACGCCTCTCGCGGCCGGGTTGCCGCAGCGCCGCCGGCGCAGGACACCGCGCCGCACGTGATTATCGAAAACTGATTACCGGTATCTGGCAACGATCTTGTCCATCTCGCCGGCGTGCTTCTCAAGCTCGCTGACCAGCTTGAACTGCGTATGGCAGCGGTCGAGATTGTGCCCCTCTCGGCGAATCTTGAAATACACGTCGCCCTTGAGATAGTCGGTGAGGAATCGCACGCCGATCGTAAAGGTGATCACCCTTCCGGCAAGGACGAACTGGTCCACCTCGGCTGAGGTGAGTGAACCGGCGGCGCCTTCAAGGTAGCCGCGGACGAGAGCCTCGAACATGGTCAGGTTGGCGCCCACCTTCGAGACATCAGGCTCATCTTCCATCGCGGTGATGGTTCCGGTGCGAACCATGTCGCCGAAATCGTACAGCACCAGGCCGGGCATGACGGTGTCCAGATCGATCACGCAGATGGCCTTCTGCGTGTCGTCGTCGATCATGACGTTGTTGAATTTGGTGTCGTTGTGCGTGATTCGCACGGGCAGCTTGCCCTCCTGCTGCAAGCGGACGAGCGTGCCCATTTCGTCGCTTCGTTCGAGGGCGAACTGGATTTCCTTCTTCACCCCGGCTGCCCGGTTGCGGCAGTCGGCGTCGATTGCCTCGCGCAGCAGAGCAAGCCTGTTGGGCGTGTGGTGGAACATCGGAATCGTCTCGTGCAGCGGCTCGCCCTTCATGTCGCCCAGCATTCCGCCGAACCTGCCGAAGGCCTGGCCGCCGCTGCGCAGGTGCTCGGGCGTTTCGACCAGGTCGTACGTCTTTGCGCGGTCGATGAACAGGTATGTCCGCCAGTAGTCGCCGGCGGGAGTCTTGTGGAAGAACTTGCCGTCGTTGGCGGGAACCAGCGTAAGGCTTTCTCGGTTCGGATCGCCGCCGGCCTTCTGGATCTTCGACCGCAGGTGGGTCGTCACCCTTGCGATGTTCTCGATAAGCAACTCCGGCTGCTTGAATATGTTGTGGTTGATCCGCTGGTGGATGTACCTGGTCTCGCCGGCGGGCGTCTTGAAGCGTCCCAGGTACGTGTCGTTTATGTGGCCCGAACCGTACGGCATTCCGCTGATGAAATCGCCGTCAATCCGGAAATTCCGCACGATGGAAGCGATGTCCAAGTTCTTGTCTGCGCTCATGCCGATCTGATCCTTTGTCAATCGCCCCGGCCCGGGGTCGTAAAGGGTCGATTATATGACGGATCTTGAATGCCGAGAAGAGGGAAAACAGGCGGATAAACAAGCGGCGGCGCCCGGCCGCCGCTGGTCATATATGATCCGTCGTCAGATTGCTACAGCTCAACCTTTGTGCCGCGAAGCTTCTGCGCGACGGGTCCGATGTCGTCGCGGCAGGACATGTCCAGCACCGGCGACTGCGTTCGAGCCGCGGTGAAGGTCTGCCCAAGCTGGTTGATGGCGTACGCCACCGCATCGGTCACCTCGAACTCGTTGCGGACGGAGGGCTTGATCGCTCGGCAGGCCTTGAATATGGCCGGGCCGAATCGCCAGCAGTTCATGCTGACGTAATGGGGCTTGGGCACGCCGGCCAGTTGCTCGTCGGTCGGCTTTTCAATGATCTCGGCCATCGTGCCGTCGGGGTTGATGCGAATGATGGCGAACTTGCTGATGCGGTCGGCGGGGATATTGCTGCCGTCGATCATGGCCTGCCCCTCGAAGGCCGCCAGGCCCATGCCCTTCACCTTGTAAAGCTCGGCAAGAACGCTGGTGGGATAGTAGTTGTCCGAGTTTATGCAAAGGAAGTCGTCGTCGCCGGCGAATTCCTCCGCTGCCGCCACTGCGTTTGCGGTTCCCAGCGGCTTTTCCTGGATGGCGTATGACACCTTGATTCGCTTATAGGTAAGCGAGTCGTAGTAATCGCGAATTGCCTGGTGTTCAGGTCCGATGACAAGGCACGCGTCGGTCCATCCGGCGTCGGCAGCTGCCGAGAGCACGTAGTCCAGGAACGGGCGGTCGATTGGCACAAGGGCCTTTACGCCGCTGTCGGCCATCGCCGACTGCTGCTGCGAAAGAGAAGATGCGCCCTGCTTGCGCATGCGGGTGCCAAGCCCCCGCGCCAACACTACCACCTTTCCGTCACATGCCATGTGCTTTTCTCCATCTGGTTTGAGGCAATATACAATTCAAACGACAGCGTGCGCAACATAAATATCTTCGCAAAGATTGTCCCTTCCCTACGGTGGCCGGATGGTTTAGTCTCTGGACCGGAAAGGACTTCAACATGTCCCAGTATCAGTTTGGCGTTATAGGCGGCGGCAACATGGCCGAGGCCATACTCAGGGGGGTTATACGCGGTAACTTTCTCGAGCACAACTCGATTGTAGTGTCGGAACCCGTAATGGATCGTCGCAGGCACATCGGCATGACGTTGAACATCTCGGCAGTGGATGACAACGCCGTGGCCGCGCGCTGCCCGCGAATTCTGCTTGCCATAAAGCCGCAGAAAATGGGCGAGGTGCTGGCGGGCATATCCTCCGCGGTCGGCGCCGACGCGACGGTTATTTCCATCGCCGCGGGCATCTCGGCCGCGTTCATCGACAAGGCGCTTGGCCACAGGGGCAGGATCGTTCGCGTAATGCCCAACACGCCAATGCTGGTCGGCGCGGGCATGTCCGCGATGGCCGCCGGGCCGCGAGCCACTGCCGAAGACATGGCGTTCGTCCAGCGGCTCTTCGGCGTATGCGGCAGGGTTACACAGGTTGAAGAATCACAGATAGACGCCGTCACCGCCGTCTCGGGCTCCGGCCCCGCCTACTTCTTCTACATGACCGAAGCCATGATAGAGGCAGGCATTGCCGAGGGTCTCGATAGCGATACCGCCAGGCTTCTTGCCATTGAAACGTGCCTGGGCGCCGGAAAAATGCTCAGCGAATGCGGCGAAGACCCGTCGGTCCTTCGCGCCCGCGTCACCAGCCCCAACGGAACGACGCAGCGCGCGATAGAAACGATGGACGCGGCGAAGGTGAAGCAGTCGATGGTGACGGCCATACGCGCTGCCGCACAAAGAAGCAGAGAACTTGCGGGCGGGTGAGGCTAGGCGGGTTATTGCAGAATCCGCACCCGCTCCAGCCAGGGGGCCGCGCCGTAGGGACCGACTACGTAGACCTGCATGCCGTCATTCGCCTTGTCGTCGGCAGCGGTCCATTCCTCATCCGAGACGATTTGAATCTGCCCGCCCTCTGCCGTTTGAATGACAACATCGCAAAGCACGCCGGCGCAGAACTCGTTGCCCATATCCTTGGCTTCGACGGTGATGACGTTGTCGCCCGGCCCCAAGCGGGCGGCGATGTCGTATTTCTTCATCTGAGTCCAGCCGGGCTTGTACTCCGCGTCGCCAATCGGCTTGCCGTTGACGAACACGCGGCAGGCGTCGTCGGCGGTGACAAGCAGCGTTGCCGACTTGATCTGGTCGGGCAGGTTCACCTTTCTGGCCAGCGACACTTCGCGCACCTGGTCATTCGCCGGAGATTTCGCCCATATCCACTTTGCATTGCCCTTGTACGGCGGCAGATTGGCCGATCTGGATCGCATCCGCTTGAGGAAGCTCCCGCCCTCCAGACGTTCATCTTTGGGCGGCGGCTCAACCAGCGGCTTCGGCAGGGAAGGGGCATTGGTGTATATGTGAACCCCGAACGGCTCGAACCTGTCGGTCAGTGCGCCGTTCTTCAATTCCGCCCGCCTGCCCTCAAAGGCGACATCCAGTGAATCGACCCCAAGCGCGGTGCTTATCTTTGCGTTTGTTGGCGCATCCGTTACGTTGGCGGCGAAGAAGTAGTCGTAACCGCCGCACTTCTTATGCATGATGCGCACGGCAGGGTTGGGCGACGACGCGGGCGAATCGGCAACCGTGGGGCAAACCAGCACCGCTGATATGTCCCGCAGTTCCGCCGTCGTCTTGAGCAGAACGTCCCAGAACTCATCCTTCACTATGTGGTCTGTTCCCCAGAACCACACGCCTGTCGCGCCGTTCATGACGGCGTCGTAGGCCATGAACCGCAGTTCCTCATACGTCGGGTAAACGGCGGCCGGGTGGTCGGGCTTGCTGAGGTGTATCCACGCAAAGGCCTGAAGCGTCATCCAGACTGGCTTGCGGTCCTGCACAACCTGCCGCGACTTGCGAGTATGCCCGCCGACGCACGTCAGCTTCTTGTCGCTCAGGCCCGAATGCGAATTCAGCGGCACGGGGTAGATGTCAACGCCAACGACGTCGCAGGCGCGGGCGTATTCGGCAAGCTCGGCAATGGTGTTTCGCGGGGCTTCGTTGATCCACACCGGGCGATACGGGTTGAGCCGGCGGTGGAACTCGTAGGAATCAAGCAGCTCGTCCAGCGGAATGCCGCGCCATAGCGGCTCATCGGACAGGAAGAAGCCCAGCAGACCCTTGTGATTGAACAGCGGGTTGTAACGGTCAAGGAATATGCCGGTCCACCTTCGCCGCCCCTCGGCGTTGTGCAGATGCGGAAGTTTCGGATTGATGTGCGCCATCAGCTTGACGTTGTACTTGTCCACCTGGTCGAGATACTTGGGCTCCAACGGGCCGATGAACGCATTTATTCCGGCGCGGGCCATCTCGTACACATATGCATCCTCGGGAACGAAACGAAAAACGCCGATCGGAAACCACGGCTTGCCGTCAACCAGCGTTACGTGGTCACGCCCGAATGCCACTTCGTTCTCCCTGGGCTCGAGCTTGCGAATCTGCCTGGAGGATTCTTCAAGCAGCTTGCCGGAATCGTCCAGGACCGTCACCCGCACCTGGTGCGCCCCATGGGCCAACTGGGCGGCGGGAAATGCGAATTCAACTTGCTGATCTTTGCTGAACTTCCGCTCGGCCAGCACATCATCGCCCCGCTTCAACTGAACGACGCACTGGGCGTACCCCTTTGTGCTGACGGCTGCCGAACCCTCTATCTTCTCAACGGGGACGGATGCAAAAATGCAGTCCCTATACCATGGCGAGCGAATGTCTATGCTGATGCCAGATGCATTCTCGTCCTCGGGAATCAGTTCCAGCTTGAAATTGGCAAGTTGGATACTGCCCGGGCCGCGAACCTGGCAGTTGATGTTCATGCCTGGCACTGCCTTCTGAGGGGCGCGGAACTCCAGCGTCTTCACCTGCCACTGGTCGAGCACATCCTGCCATTCCGCGCCGTCCTCCTGCTGCATGCCGCCGTACTGCTTGCCGTCAACGACCTGCGGCATGTAGGTGGCGTAAACGCGGAAGAACTGGTAGCCCGTCACTTCGCTCGAACCGCCGCCGGCACGCACGCTATAGCTCAGCCGATACTTCGCTCCGGGCTGGATCCTGATGCCCTTCTGAACAACGGCAGGATCATGGCCCGACTTGTCGCTGAAGATGCGCAGGTGAAAGCCCGCCTGGCCTTCGGTCCGCTCGACAGCGGCGCTTTGCTTGTCCGCTTCCCACCCCTGAAGCCCATTCGAGAAGTTGGCGTTTTTGATCGCCTGCGCCCCGGCAACCGAGGGCCACAGCAGCGCCAGAACCGCGATCAGGCAGGTGCGTCGGCAAGTCATGAATGTGCTCCTTCTTCCTTGAAAGCCTGCCGAAGCAGTTCTTGGGTGTTGGCGACCATGATATCGCCCGCCTCGGCCGCCAGCATGCTCGTGGTTGCGGGCATCGTGCAGTAACCGCCGTTTTTGATCGCCTGCGGTGTTGGCACATAGCCCACATACCCGTCGGCCAGTTCGCAGATCAGCGTGACCCTGGCAGGGGAATCTTCCTTGATCGCCAACCCGAATTCGACGAACAACTCCGCCGGATTCGTGCAGATTGCGGCCTCGCCAAGCCGAAGCACGTTCAGATGAACGTTGCGAGGGTTCTCGTTTTTGAGCAACTCCGGCCAGATGCGCTTGGAGTATTCGTAGTAATCCCTGAACGCCCCGGCGGGGAATTTCGAAAGATCCAGATCCCGCGGCCACTGGCGTATAGGTATGGGAACAACTGCTTTCAGTAGTCGCAGTTTCGCATCGGCCATGGGTTCTGTCGCCCCCGCCACGATCTTCAGTATCTCGCCGCCCAGATAGAGGCCTGAACGCTTGAGCCCCTCTTCTCCTCGCCAGGGCTGGATGTTCTGCTTGTTGTTCTCGAGTATGCTCGGCGCGGTGTTGCCTGCGGCCCCTGTGAGATAGATCACGCCCAGATCGTCGCCGAGATTCCGCCGCAATGTGGATCTGACCGCGCCGGCGACATCCGCACTGTAATAACGTTCACGCTCGACGGCATTTGGGTGAGTCGAGAATGATGATATCACCACCTTGACGGAACCGTCGCCGCGCTTGGCGCACACCACCGCCACTTCGCCGTCACGCGGCCCTTCGATGCCGGCGAAGTCGCTATTCCAGCTGCCGTGATACATGTCCACCCTGCCGTCCGCATGCCGGCCGCGGCGGTTGAAGCCCATCTGATCGAGCCAGCCTTTTGCCGCGAAGAGATCGACTTCCTCCGCGTCATCATGCGCACGGACAACCGACTCGACAATCGCCTCGATCAGCCGGTCTATGTAAGCGGCTTCCGGCTTGCCTATCGCCGACTCGACGGTGTACGGGGCAAGATGAGTGTGAGTGCAGGCTATGATGACATTCCCTGCCTTCATGCCTATCTTCCGCGAGCACCCTTCCTGCGCCCTGCGGGTTAGATGATCCGGCAGCATCGCAAGATCGCACGACACCAGCGCCGCCTTCACGCCCGCATCATCAAACACGACGGCGTTGACCGTTATCGGGTCGTGAGTGTACTCGCCCAGCCGCGGCCCAAGCTGACCCATAATCGGTATGGGTTCACCCGGAGTGATATCAACCCATGCGGTTCCAACCTTCATGCTACTTGCACTCCCCCGCCGCGGCGCTCAGTGATTCCTCAAGACTGACCAGGTGGGCCAGCGCCCGCTTCATGGCGTCCGATGCGGTGTACTCGTTGCCCTCGTATTCGATGTTCACGTATCCGGCGTAGCCGGCGTCGATCATGGCCTTAAGCAGGGCGGTGTAATCGACCAGCCCCTCGCCTATCAGCGCGGGCTTGTACTTCCTGCCGTCAAGGCCGATGAGGCACTTCTCGCCTTCACGGGCAAGCGAGTAATCCTTGAAATGCGAATGCACTATCCACTGCCGGGTCCTTGCGAAACCGTCGCATGGATCCTCGCCGCCGGTAAGCACGTTGCCATTGTCGAATGTGATCCGCACGCTTGGAATGTACCTGATCACCTCTTCCATATCATCGGAGATGGTGAACGGGCTTGTTTCGCCGGGGAAGTTCTCGATAGTCAGAACAAGCCCCGCTGCCCTGGCAAGCTGGGCCATTGCGGGCATGGACTTCATGATGTTGCGTCTGCTTTGAGACCGTGTGTACTGGGCCTTGCCCGGCAACGGCAGCATGATCATCGGGGCGCCAAGCTCAAGTGCGACATCCAGCTCGCGTTTGTAGGCATCGAGGCCGGCAAGTCGAAGCTTGTCGTCTTCGTGATTTACCTGGGTCATGAACGTGTAGCAGATGATTTGCAGGCCGTGGTCGGCCGCCATTTTTCGCGTCTGGGCCGCGGTCCACTCCTGCAGGCCGACCTGGTCCATCGCGTCAAGTCCAAGGTCCTGGGCAAGTTGGCATATTTCGGGCATCTTCATGCCCTGTCGAGCGCAGGTGTATGTCATCATGCAGTACTTCATCAGGCTTGATCCTTCAACGGCACGTTGTCCAGCTGCGAGAAGACCTTTCGTATTCCCTTTATTATCGCGTTTATCTGCGACTTTCCGTTGGGCGGGCGATGGCCGTTTATGCCGACCTGTATCGAGCTGTTGACCGTCTGCACCGTCACGGGGTACTGACTCATTGAGTAGTCGATATCTTTCCTGGCCATCGGGCATGACCACGGGCAGCCGCCGCCGTAACCCTGCCTGGCCTGAATTACCGTGTGCTCCGGCAGCGACATGCGGGCCGACGCCACGGGCACGCCTTCGAGCCATATCGCGTGGGCGACGGAATCTCGCCAGAGGTTCGGATCGACGCCCTTTGGGAACTTGTCGGGCGCGACGCGGAAGACGTATGCGTAACCGTTGGTCTTCTGCTTGGCGGTTTCCACGGGTCGAATCAGGCCGTCGATTCCGCCAAGGCCGTCGTTGAGCAGCCGCCAGTTGGCGATTGCCGCGGCGTTGTCCTTGTCCAGCCGGGCCAGCCTGCCGCGGGCGTATGCAGCAGCGACGTCGCTCGTGCGATACATCCAGCCTAGTGCATACGCATGGAAGTCGCGATTCGATTCCGGCGCCCGCAGCTCGCCGAAGCTCATGACGGCGCGGGCCTTGATGTAGATCTGCTCGTCATTGCTCACGAACAAGCCGCCTTCACCGGCGGAGAAGTTCTTGTTCTGGTTCAGGCTGAACGCGGCGCAGTGGCCGAACGTGCCGGCCTTCCTTCCCCTGTAGAGCGACCCGTGGCCCTGGCAGGCGTCTTCGATGACCTTTATGTTGTGCTTCGCGGCGATCTTCATGATCGCGTCCATGTCGCAGGCGAGGCCCCAGTAGTGAACCGGGATTATCGCCTTCGTCCGCGGCGTGATGGCTGCCTCGATCTTGGCGGGGTCTATCAGCATTGTGTCGTGGTCGATATCCACAAAGACCGGAATCGCGTTGTGGTGGACGATGCACGTGGCCGTGGACGTCCACGACAGCGTGGTTGTGATGACCTCGTCGCCAGCGCCTACGTCGCACGCCGCCAGGCCCATGTGGAGGGCCGCGGTGCCGCTGTTCGTGGCGGCGCAGAATCTGTTGCCGTTCCACCTGGCGAATTCGTCCTGAAGAGCCACGCAGTTCGGTCCCCAGGCGTGACTGTTCTGCCTGATCGACGCCAGGACGAACTTCTCGTCCGTCGCGTTGATCTTCGGCCAGACGTGGAATTTGAGTTCCCGCGGCACTGCCCTCGGGCCGCCAAGAGCGGCGAGTTTGTCAGACGGCTTGCTCACGACTACTTCCCTTCTTTAATCGGAGGTGTACCCTCGCGATGAACTACTGCCAATCGCCCCTGCCAAGAATGTCAAACTCGTCCCACGCCCTGATCTGGTGGTTAACGTTGCTGTTTCCGTCAAAGGTGGGCAGGTCGATGATCTCGGGACGATCCAGCATCTGCGCATCGCCTCCGCCAAAGATTCTACCAGATGGGCCACAAGGCGGTTGGCCTGATCAACGGCATGATCCCGCACATCGACTTTGAGAACTCGTACCTGGGATATCTCGACGCCCACCGGGAACTGAACAAGCCGATTCATCCGCGAGCCCTGGTGCAGCTCGACCACAACCTGCCGCGGTCGATCTCGCCGGATGTCACGGAAGTATCCGCCTGGATCTGCACCTACCTTGAGGCGGTTAACGTGGTCGGCGAGAAATGCCGCGCTGCCGGACTCGCGATTCCCCAGGATGTTTCGGTGCTTTCGCTGGACGATCCTGGTGATGCGCCCTACCCCGCAATCGGCAAGGCGCTGTCAGTGGAGCGCATCGATTTCGACGCCACTGCCGCCTTGATTCAGGACATTCTCAATAACTGGCTCGACCAAAGGCGCGGATCGCTCATCGCGGTTCCGTCCATCAGAATCGATCGTGGAACCATAGCGCCGCCGCGGTGCGAAGCAACTGAAGCTGCCAACGAGCCTTAATCCCGCGCCAGCAGCACCACCGGCCCAAGCAATCCTGAAGGAAGGTTCGCCGCGCGATTCCTGTTGCCCGGGCAGTTCGTAATGACGATTTCCAGTTTGTGCCTTCCTGCGGATAGTCTGCCAAGCCTGCAAAGATAAGGCGGCCAGGCCAGAACGGCGACTTCCCTGCCGTCAAGCTTCACCGAGGCAGCATCCTCAACCCTGCCAAGATCGAGCAACACGTCGCAGCTCTCGCCGATCTCGAAATCCTTCACATAGGTCGCCGAGCCTGAATACGTCGGATAGCCGATCGCGCCCCACTGCGACAGTGTTTGCAGATGAATCTGCTTGCCGGCTGAGCGAACAAACGGCAGCGACAGGTGCGCGTAGCGATACTCGCATTCGAATGAACCGTAAAGATACGGCGTTTCAGTGAGGCCCGCGCGGTTCGTCTTCGACCGAACCTTGATGATGTTCAGGGACGGCGTGCTCGACGTGCGAAGCGCGTGCCGAATGTCGGCCTGCACGTTGCGGCAGTCGAACACCCGGGCGCTTCGCCAGTTGTCTATCGCCTTGCCGTTGACGAACATCACGGCCCCTGCGTCAAGGGCGCACGAATCCATCACTATCCGCATGTCGCTCACGTCGCCGGTCTGCATGAATCGGCAGATCATGTCAAAAGGCTTGTCGGCCTGGTGTTCCTGCCTCATCATCAGATCGATGCCGGGCATGTTGATCGGCAGATTCTGATGAATCGCATCATCCTGGGGCACAACGTGCCAGAAATTCAGCGGCGCGTGATTGTCATCGAACGTCACGCGCCAATCGCCGGATAGATCGGCAACCACCTTCGGCTGTCGCGGCGGCTCAACTGCCTGATCTTTCCGGCCGTTCTTAATGAGCCTGCTGCCGCGGGCGACGATGAACACATCGTTGCCGGCGATCTTACCGCGGAAATCCTTCTCGCGACGGTTGAACGCGAAGATGACCTCGCCTTCATCCGTCTGCCTGACAAGCACAAGCACGTCGTCGGCGCCGTCGCCCGAGACATCTATTGAAGGCAGATGACGGAAGAAATCATCATTCGCCTTTGCGTGAAGCGTCGCGCAAGTTTTCGCCCAGTCGCCGCTTGGTGCGGCAAGGTTTGCGCCGATGGCTGCGGGAATCGTCTCGACGGCAAGCACCTGCCCGCCCGCGCGTGCGAAACGCGCCAGGGCCTGGCAGGTCTTCTCATCCACATATCGCAGGTGCGGCAGGATGACGACCTTGTACTTCTCCGGCGTGCCAAGCCGACCATCCGACAGAACGCCCTCCTGAAGCGTCACCTCGTCGATGAAGTCGAAGTCGCAATGCCTGCTGAGCATCTGCTCGATAAGCTCGTGCACCTTCGCCTCGTCATCGAGCCTGTAATGATTGAACGGCGGCTTGAGCTGGCAAGCCAGCGAAGTTGACGGATACAGCATCGCGATTTGGCATGCGTGAGCGCCCCTGGCAAGCTCATCGCATGTTGTTTGCAGGTAATCCCACAGGCGGCCCATGTGCAGCCACTCGGTGTGCTGATAGAACAGCGACGGCGGCACTTCATCCTTTCTCGGTCCTTCAAGCGAGTAGCTCGCCCCGTGCAGCACGAAATGGTTTATGCCCAGCACCATCTGGTAGTCGAGCATGTATTTCATGTCGCGGATGGCTGCCTCGTCGCCTATCACCGCCAGGGCGTCGCTGGAAGCCTGTGGTTTGCCGAACAAGTGAGCAGCCGAAGACGCCACTTTCAGGCCCGCGTGATACGCCACATCCTTCCACGCGCAACTGGCGGTGAGCGGATCGGCTGCGGGAATGTCCATCGACTGGTAACACCTCAGCTCGTTGGGCCAGTAGAAACTGGTGATAGTCAGCCATTCCGTTCGCGTCAGGTGGCCGGACATCGCTATGCCGTGCTCGCGGCACCAGTGGGCTATCTGGTCAACGTAGTTGGCCTTCTGGAGGCGGTGTTGCGTCAGGCGATAATGATGCCGCACGACAGGCGTCGTGTCGTCTATTTCGATTGCCAGGTGCGGCAGATGGTCCAGCAGGTCGTAACCATGATCGGCGCGGAACTGGCTCGGGAAGTCGTCAGTCCACGGAAAGAGAAAGCCGCCGGGGCTTGGTTCATCGGTGAAGGCTGCGGTGATCGCCTTGCCGAATTCGCCGCCGTACCGCTGGAAATACGGCTCGTAGCTCATCCGGATGAACTCGCGGACGCTTTGCGGGTTAAGCATGTCCGGGTGAACGCCGCCGTGGGGAACAACCGTCACCCCCACAATCTCATATTCGCCCTGGAGTCGCGGCTGCCAGGCGACGGCGAACTGGTTGTCCCGAATCCCGCATCGCCAGTGCGGGTGCCCCACCGTCGCAATCATGCCCGAGTAGGCGGCATGCTGGATATATCTGTTCGTCCATGTTTGCCGTCGCGTGCCGCAGAATTGCGTGATGTCGGCAATGCCTTTGCACAGGCCGTCGGCGGTCTTTTCAATCGCATAGGCGCGAAGCAGAACGCCTGGGCCAAAATCCATCTCGAACGGGCCTGCGCCGCTGAAGGCGGCGGTTGTGAACTCTAGTCCCCTGGCCCGCAGGTGCGGGTGGTTCCACACCACGCGTCCGCCGGCGAGCCCGCTGGGGAAGTAGTCTTCATCCCAGATCCAGAATTCCATGCCTCGCTTGCGGCAGGTGTTCATTATGCATTCGATTGCCCGCCACCAGTCGTCGGACATGTACGGCGTTAACAGTCCCTGGCGCGCGTGGCCGCACAGGCCGCCGATTCCTGAATCGGCAAGCATGTTGACCTGCCGCTCCAACTCGGGCAGTTCGAGCCGATGATTCAGAAAATACTGAATTACATTACGGCGCATTTGCGTTGTCCTATATTCAACCGGCGACTTGCGCCGCCTTATTGATCATGTCCTGGGGGCTGTTGAACGGTTCGAGCATATCGGCAGCCGGCGTGATCGCGCCGGTGGACTGGTTCCAGTCGATGGGACCGTATCGCGCGGGTGCGGAATTGGTCATCGCGGCATGATGAACGTCGCCCAGATCATAATGCCAGAACTCGAATGGATACGTGGTGAAGCCGTGCCTGGCGAATACCTCTGTTATCTGTTGGCGATTCCGCTGCGCCTCAACCGAAACAAACGGCGAGTCCATCGGAGTAAGCTCCGACAGCTCAAGGTACGAGGCGCCGCGATCGATCTCAGCGCCGCTCGCCTTGTCGAAGACGGAAATATCGACTGCCGAGCCGCCCATGTGCACCGCCACCTTCGGCCAGGATGCAATCAGGGCAGCCATGCGCCGAAACAGCAGGTCCGCGCTGGGTTTCTCCCCGCCGGTTTCCCACTCGCACATCTGCACCACCTTCTCGAACAGCAACGGCATGAAAGCGACTTCCTTCTGCATCTGCCGCGTTCGAAGCGCATCTTCGATGTGCAGCACCCATCCACGCGAGGCCATATCATTGGCGACCGCCAGCAGCGGCTTGATAACGCCCTCCCTGAGATGGTAAAGCCGGGGCAGACCGAGAATGTGCGGCTTGCTGGAGAACGTCATCGGCACACCGGCTTCCTTGGCCGCCTGGGGCACGTGAACCAGTCTCTCCATGCAGTCGCGCACCTCGACGCCGGATGAGCGTTGCATATACTCGAACGCCTCGTCCATGCGCATGGACCAGAACTTGCGCCTATCCTGATCGCTCATTGTGTTGTCTCCTTTTTAGACAGCTGGGGAGAATACATCCGGACGAGAGGGAATGACAATCCTCTTATTTGGCAAGTGAAGGGGTTTTGCCCGCGGACATGCCGTCTTTGGCGGCCCCTGCCGGGCCGTCGGCAGTGATTGTTGCTTCGGCAACCGGCTCGTTCGCGAGGTACTTCAGGAAGAACGAAACTGTTCGATCCGCATATTCCGCGGGTTTGACCACCACCGACTGGTTGTGCTTCGCATCGTCCACAATCCACAGGTATTTGGGCGACGGCGCGTCGGCGTACAGCAGCCTGGTCTGGTCCTCGCGGATGTAGCTGTCCTTCTGACCGTGGATGAAAAAGATCGGCCGGGGCTGCATTTCCTTCAGTGCTCGCCGGACGGAGAGGTATCGGCATCCCATCTTCGGCTGGGCGAAGCGAAGCAGCAGCCACAGCAGGAACTTCCAGAACTGGTCGGTGTTGTTCTCGTACACGAGTTTGACGCGGGCGAAGATATACGCCCACCGTTTCATCAGGGCCATCAGCGTTGTATCGGTGCTGAAGGCGCCGTCGCAGACAATGCACTTGATGTTCGGGTCGCTCGCAGCCGTCAGCAGTCCAGCGCCCGCCCCGCGTGATATGCCAAAAAGCCCCACCTGTGCGGGTTTGCCCTCCGCGGCCAGAAGGCTTTCGACGTGCAGGCACGCGCCCAGCGTGTCGCCAAGTTCCTTGTCGGACGGCCATTGCAGCGGCTTGTACCTTCCGCCGATCGAGCTTTCGCCGTGGCCGCGGTAGTCGAACGTGAACACGTCAAAGCCGGCGTCGATCAGCGGGCGTGCGTAACGGGCGCAGCTGTACATGTCCGAGCCGTACTCATGGCAGAAAACGATGCTGCCCTTGTAACCGCCGTCCTTGGCAGTGCGAAGGTGCATGCCGCGAAGGCTGGTGCCGTCGAAACTGCGAAACCGGACGATTTCGCCGTGAAGCGGCACGAAGTCCAGCGGGTTCATCGACAGCGGCGGCGGAGTGTCAACAAAAATATTGAGACATATCCTGACGTACTTCGCCATCAGCAGGACCAGAAAGACCCCCAGCGACGCGCACGTCAACGCGATGGCCAGCACCGCCCAGTTGCGCATGAGCCATAGTGAAACATCGCCCAGGATGGCGGAGTCAAGGGGCATCTAGTCGACCACCTCGACAACGCTGAACACGCCCCTGCCGTCATACAGCATGTTGAAGACAAGTTCTATGTCCGCGTCCTTCATTCGCACGCATCCAAGCGACGTCTCGCCGCCGATGCTGTCCTGGTCGCTGGTGCTGTGTATGCCGAAATCGGTGATGTGCTGATTGTCCGCGTCGAGGCCGGCAAGCCCGATCCACATTCCCTTGAAGCCCAGGGCGTAGTCCGGATGCCCCCATGGGATGGGCGCGGGCGGCAGGTTGCTGCCGGCAGTGGGCGTCCACGGCTTGCGCTCGGTCTTTCCGCCCGCGATCAGCCGCCATCGACCGGACGGCGTGGCGCCGTCCTTGCCTAATCCGACAGGAAGGCGGCGCGCAAAGAGCGGCGGCCTGCCTTCAGGCTGAAGGTAAAGATCCATCGCCAGGCGGCTCTTGTACACCCTGGCCACAAAAGGCCCCTTCACAAGCTTGATGCTTTTGCCTGCCTGCATGTTCTGGCCCGAGCCCATGCGGTTCACCATGACTATGAAATTGGCCGGCACGTACAGGCACTTGCTCTCAACTATTCCCCGCGAACCCGCCAGCGTCTGGCCGGGCATGGGGATGCACTGCTCGACGTACTCGTCGCCGTCGAAGATCCTCGGCGACAATATCGTTTCGTTGAAAAGGCGCTCCATCTCCGGGACGATCTTCGCTTCCTGCTCGGGCGAGAGCCCGCCGGCGAAAAAGGCTTCCGACAGAAGCGTTCTTGCCTGAATGTGTCTGCCGCCGGCGGACGCGGCAAGACCCCTGGCGACAAGCTCGTTGGTCTCGACATTAGCCTGGGCCGAGTGCGGCTGCACAGGCTCGGCCGCCGGTTCAACCGCCGGCGGGGTCGCCGTTGGCGCAGTTATCACCGGCAGCGGCGATTCGGGCATGGCCACAACCGGTCCGGGATCCTCAAGCGAATTGACCGGGGGAAGGGCAAGAGCTTCGGGCCGCCATGGCTTGACCATCAAGACCACCACCGCGGCGCTGACAAGAATAGCGCACAGAATAATCAGCATCCTGCTGGTATTACGTTTCATCATTTCTCCATATGTGGGTCGGCAAGAAATGCCTCGATAGCCGCCGCACAGGCCCCCAGGGTGATCCTGCCGTCGTCAGGGCCTGCCCTGACGCCGCCAATCAGGCCTTCGGGCGACTGAGCGTAATAAGTCTCTCTGGGCTTGTACACCATTTGATAACAGAACTTCCGGGCCGAGAGGATGATCTGCTCCCGCTTGTCCGGGGAGAGGGCATCCACACCCGCCCACGATTTTCCCTCCGCCAGGGCCGCGGCGGCAATGGCGGTTGCCACTGTGCCGGGGGCTCTTCCCTCGGCCGCGATGGCGCCTTGCTCGTCCAGAAGCGCCTCAGGCCCGACGGGCAGCGGAGGCGCCGATGCGGCAGGGGCGATGCCTGCTCGAAGCATCCAGGCGGCCTCCACGTCGTCCGATCCCGAATAAGAAATCGGCCAATTGGGCGGCTCCACACCCGCCCGCCTTAGCGCCACTATCGCCCGCGAAGCCTCCGCCGGCGGCGGAGTGGGATGCTCCAGCACAAAACGCAGCAGTTTTGCCCGCGGCGAGCCTTTGTCGTCCGACTCGGGCATCTGGGAAAGAAGCATGGCCGTGGCGGCCAGTTCACTACCGCCGTCAGACTCGATCCACGCCTTTGTCTCATCCTGCCGAATCAGGCCCGCAACGTGCGACAGCGCCAGATTCGACCCGACGGCGTACCGTTTGTCGCCCGTCGATTCCGCCAGCCTCGACAGAGCATAGGCTGCGTAAACCTGATCCCTCACACTGAAGTCGCCGCCGCGAAGAAAAAACACCCCGGAGCCGTCAAGGCAGCGCAAAAGATAGTCGCCCACCTGGCGGGCGGCGGCATTCATGTCCTGCTGCGTAATTAAGTCTTGAGGCATCAACAACTTACCGCGATAAAGACAAACAACCTGGCCATCGGCGAAGGCGGCATAGTGCGATGTCGAATAAACCATCCATCGCAGGGGCAGCCCCTCGGCAGAGGGGGTTGAAGGCAGATCCCGCAAGGCCTCCTTAACCGCAGCCTCGGCGCTTAGCCCCCTTGCACAAGCCGTTGAGGGCAAAACGTATGAGTCGTCCAGGCCCCTGGAGACCCTCACGCCGACAATTCCCTGAATGTAAGTCTTTGCTATATCTTCCTTTGCAACAACGACGCCAGGCCCCAGAATCTCCACTTCCAGCAGACAGCTTTCAAGAAGCTCTGGTGTGACCACATCGGGCAGAACGCCGCTGCGCATTGCCTTAAGTGCTGCATTAACAACATTTTGCGCCAGATCCCTGCCGGTTTCGACAAACCGTTCGTGCCTGCCCTGGTGTCGAATGGTCAGCGCGACGGCCGATGAGTTGGTCTGGATATCCCTTAACTCTTGTGGCAGCAAGTAGTTGGAGGCAGTTACCCTATCGGTCAGAAAGAGGCGCATGGCGGCTCTGGCGTGTGTTACAAGTTCGGTGGCTTGCTCAAGCGTTACCCGCGGCTCTTGTACACCGGGCATGTCAGCCATGGCTGCGGAACAAGCTATCAGCAGGCAGCAAAGTTTGCTCAGCATGGCTGTACTATACCTTTGGGCAGGTGGGGTTTCCATTGAGTGTTGCGTGGCCGGGGGGAAAAAAAGATGCCCGGGGCGGCTTTTGGTTGCATGGACCGGCGGATGACGTAAACTATTGTCATACATTGCATTTCGAACGTTGCACCCGGTTAAGGAGAGATTGCAGATGGCAGTCGTCACGTATGATGACCGGAGTTTGATGATCGACGCCAGCCGCGTGTGGTTAACCAGCGGGTCCCTGCATTACTTCCGTGTTCCCGCCGCGTTGTGGCGAGACAGGCTGTTAAAGGCCAAGCGCTGCGGACTTAATTGCATCAGCACGTTCATTCCGTGGAACTTTCATCAGCCGTCGGAATCTCAGTGGGATCTGACGGGCGATCACGATGTTGTATCTTTCGTCAAGCTCGCCGGCGAAATGGGCTTGTACGTCATTCTCAAGCCCGGACCGTTCATCGGCGCCGACTGGGACTTCGGAGGCCTGCCTCCGTGGCTCACCACGAAGACGGGCATTGGCTATCGCAACTCGAACGCCGCCTACACGCACTACTTCGACCGTTACTTCAGGCAGGTGCTGCCCCGCCTGGCCGATCTTCAGGTTACGCACAACGGAACCATCATACTCATTCAAAACGAGAACGAGTATGTAATGACCACCATGCCGGACCGCCGAAACTACCTGGAGTTCGTGAGCCAGTTGTTCCGGCGCAGCGGATTCGACATTCCCATCATCAGCTCCAACATGCTTACCGAGCCGGAAGTGGGCGACAGCATTGAAACCGTCGGCGTGTCTCATCTGCCGGTGCGTGAGTTGTCGCGTCTTCGTCGCCGGCAGGAGCGCAAGCCGATGGTGGCGTGCAGTTTCGGGCCGCAAGGCGCAGACTGCTGGGGCAAACCGGCCGCGCGGGCAGGCGCGGAGGACATCGCGCGCAGGTTGCTGGAGATTATCGGCTGTGGCGCGCAGTACGACTATCACATGTGGCACGGCGGAACGAACTTCGGCTTCAACGCCGGCAGGCTTTCGAGAGATGATTCTTCGTTCATCACAACCTCCTGCTCCCGCGGCAGCGTGCTGGACGAAGGCGGGTGCCTGACGAGGCGGTATTACCTCACCAAGCTCGTCAACATGTTCAGCACATGCATGGGCCCGCAGCTTGCCTCGTGCCGAATGCAGGAAGTCTGGGCGGGGTTCGGCGATGCGCCTGCGGTTCTGACCACCAAAGGCTACATGGGTTCGTGGATTGTCGTCACCAACAACGGAAACCCAGCCGTGCAGAAGGCACGAGTGTGGTCGACCGACTCGCCGGAGCTTGAGGTTCCGCTTGATCCGCTTGGAGCGGTGGCCATTCCGGTCAACGTGGAACTGACGCAGGACATCGTGCTCAATTACGCCAACGTCATGCCCCTTGGTTTCTGGGCGAAGAAGCTGCTGGTGTTCCATGGGCCCGCCGGATGGGCAGCCAGAATATGCATCAACGGCAATCTGATTCAGAGGCCCGTCCCGCGAAACGACGATCTGGCGACTGTCGAACACGAAGGCATGCTCATCATCCTGATGAACAGCGATCTTGCGATGCGCGTGTGGGACACTCCCGAGGGCCTGGTGGTCGGACCCAAGTATGCAGGCCAGGGTTTGGAAGAGATCGAACCGGCGAAGGGATCGACCAATTACGTGCAGATATCGTTCGAGGGCAAGATTTCCCGTCCCAAGTGCGCTGCTGGGCATTCGGCCAAGGCGGCTGCGGCTCCGAGGCTCACCGCCTGGAAGCATTTGGCGCAGTGTGCAGAGCCCGCGGACGAGAAGCTTGAATGGCAGCAAATTGCGGGGCCTCGCGACGTTGACCACCTTGGCGCGTATCAGGGATACGTGTGGTATCAGGTGCAGATAACTCAGCCCAAGGCGGCCGCCAAAACCATTTTCATGCCCGAATGCGGCGACAGGGCAACGATTTTTCTTAACGGCAAGCGGATAGCGACGTGGGGCGTCGGCGATGGCGCCGCCAGAAAGCCAATCTCCGTGCAGCTTCGCAAGGGCGTCAACGTGCTGACGATGCTTGTGGACAACCTTGGCCGGTTCTGCGACGGCCCAAACCTTGGCGAACTCAAAGGCATTTACGGCCACGTGTACAGCGCCAAGCCCATGCCCCGGCTGAAGTTCAAGCTGACCATGGAGAAGGACTTCGCCCGGAAAATAGTCCCCCGAAGCCAGGGACACGTGCTGGGGGAACTCGACCGCCTGGCAGTCTGGTCGGCGAAGGCGACGCTGACGCTGACAAAGGTTGCGCCTGTGCATGTTTCGATCACGGCGCCTCATACCATGGCCCTGCTTTGCAACGACCGGCCGGTGCTGTTCGCACCAATCACCGAAGCAGGAAAGAGCTGGGCCCAACTGACCCTCGGCAGCGAACTCAGGGCGGGCAAGAACGAGTTGCAGTTTGTGCTCTGGGGCGACGTCAAAGCCGATTCGCTCAAGGACGTCGTCATGCACCTGCTGGCTGAAAACCTTACCGAATCGGCCCGGTGGAGCTGGCGCCAGTGGGCGCTGCCCAGGCCGTCGTCTCTTGTGAAGGCAAACCACGCGCCCTGCTGGTTTACGTCGTCGTTCCGTCTGACGGAGAATCGCCAGCCGCTGTTCCTGGAACTGACATCAGGCAAGGGCCAGGTGTTCGTGAACGGGCACAACTGCGGCCGGTTCTGGTCGGTCGGACCCCAGACCCGTTATTACCTGCCGTCCTGCTGGCTTAAGAGCGACAACGAGATCGTCCTCTTCGAAGAATCAGGCAAGCAGCCGCAGGGAGGAAAATTGCTATTCGCGCCCGTCACCCCAACAGAATGACCTGGCGGCGGCGACTTGCCCGTCTGGGCGTCTTGATGACGCTTTGCTATGCGCTGGTGCTGGTTCTGGGCGCCTGCTGCTCGGACAGGCT
Source organism: Planctomycetota bacterium (assembly GCA_012729725.1). Taxonomy (GTDB): domain Bacteria; phylum Planctomycetota; class Phycisphaerae; order SM23-33; family SM23-33; genus JAAYCO01. The sequence goes on along the minus strand of JAAYCO010000246.1, from coordinate 12,777 downwards.
CATCTTCCCCGCCCCGGCCTCGAGTTACGACGACTCGCCCGGCATCATCAAACTCAAGGCCGCCGACGGCAATACCATCGCCGCGCGGTACTTTGAAAACCCGGCAGCCACGTACACGATTCTGCACAGCCATGGCAACGGCGAAGACATCGGACGGTGCAAAGTTGCGTATGACACGATCCGCTCGGCGGGATTCAACGTGCTGGCATACGATTATCCCGGTTACGGCGCCAGCACGGGCAGCGCATCGGAATCGTCTGTTTATGCATCCATAGACGCAGCCTACGATTACCTCACGGGCACGCTGGCGATTCCGCCCGAAAGGATCATTCTCTATGGACGTTCGGTCGGCAGCGGCCCAAGCGTTGATCTGGCGACGAGAAGACCCGTGGCGGGCCTGGTGCTCGAAGGGGCATTTACCTCCGCGTACAAAGCGGTAACCAGGATCGCACTTTTCCCAGGCGACAGATTCGAGAACCTCAAGAAGATGCCCGGGATCAAGTGTCCCGTGCTGGTCATCCACGGCCAGCGTGACTGCATCATCTCGCCGAGCCACGGTAGAAAGCTTGCAGAGGCAGCCGGCGGACCGGTCAGCACGCTGTGGGTTGAGAAGGCCGGTCACAACAACCTAACCAGCGTGGCGGGCGAGTCGTTGAAGAAGTCGCTTCAGGATTTCGAGGCTTTGGTGAAGGCGGCGGCGAAATCGCCATGAGCCGGCGACAGCATTCGTTGTTCGGTGACGCCGGCTGGTGAAAGGCCAATTTTCTCTTGTAGGATCGGCTTGGCAAGAGTAGTATAAGTCATGGTTCTATAATGGATTTGGCGTTTTCACCTTATGCTCCTGGCGCTAATTTGCAGGTCCAGTGCAAAGGAAGACTCATGCCTAACGTGACGAAGAAAGACTTGGTTGACAAGATCGCCGAACTGACCAAGATTAAGCGCATCGTGGTCAAGAAAGTGGTTCAGTGCTTCCTGGACGAGACGATAAACGAACTCGGCAGGGGCAACCGTCTTGAGCTTCGCGACTTCGGTGTCTTTGAAACAAAGTCACGTTCCGCCAGAGTCGCCCAGAACCCCAAGACCTTGCAAAGGGTGCAGGTTCCTTCAAAGCGGACCGTGAAGTTCAAGGTCGGCAGGTTGATGAAGGATCGCCTTCAGGAGATAGCCGACGCCCAGCAGCCGCCCGCAACGGAATCCTGACTCGGCCGGCTATTCTGATGCAGGGAGCATTTTGTACAGCATTTCCACTCCCTCTTGAGCAGTGATAAGGTAGTGCTTTATCGCGACCCGGATTGTCTGCGCGCCCATCGAGCGATAGAAGTTGGCAAGCAGATCGTCTTTTATCGTCTCCAGGTGCGTCGTGATGGTGCCGATATCTCTTCGCACAATCGGGCCTGTCAGCGACTCGGCGACATCCATCGTCAGGACATTGTGAACCGTCGCCTGAACCAGCGGCTCAAGGGCGGCCATGAATGTCCGCCGTTCGATGCCCGCCTGCTCTCCGGCGGTCAGCGCGGCATCCAGCAGGGAAGCTACGTAGTTGCAGGCCATGACGGCCGCGACGTGATACATAACCTTTGACTTGGGCTCTATCGGCACGCACTTGCCGCCAATCGCCCATCCAAACTCGGTAAGCGATTGCACGGCCTGCGGATCGCCTTCGATGAAAAGATACGATCCCGGCAGAACGTCCACCGCCGAATCTATAGTGGCGAACGTCTGGAGCGGGTGCATCGACCCGACCTGCGCGCCCCGCTGGCGGGCGAGTTGCAGCGTTTCGCTTGACAGTGCGCCGCTGCAATGAGCGACCACCGCGCCGGGCGCCCATTTATCGGCCATGGAGATGACGCTGCAGACGGGCAGGATCGCATCGTCGCTGACCGTGATGAACACCAGCTTGCCCAGTGCAGCCGCCTCTTTGATGTCCAGGGCTTTGACGCCCTTGCCGATGAGCTTGGCGGCGGCCTTTGTGCGCATCTTGCTGCGCCCGCCGACCGCGACTACTTCAAGCCCCGCCCGCGCGGCAAGAATCCCCAGGGCGATTCCCACCCTGCCGCCACCGATGATCGAGATTGGCATGTCGCTTATCATGCGAGTGTGAGGTTATTACGATGCACTACCTCGTCGGCCCGTTTAGCGCCAAGAATTTTCGCTATCTGCGTCGTCTTGAGCCTCTTGATGCGGTCCACGTCGGCGGAGGAATAGTTCGTCAGCCCGCGGGCAATCTGCCTGCCGTTGATGTCGATGATGCTGACGGTGTCGCCTCTGCCGAATTCGCCGAAAACCGCCGTCACGCCCGAAGGCAGCAGGCTTCGGCCGTCCTGAACAAGCGCCTTGGCGGCGCCTTCGTCAACCATGATCTTGCCCAGCGGCTTCGACGCGTGGGCGATCCACCTGGCCCTGCTGGACATGCGGCGCTTGGCGGGCAGAAACAGCGTGCCCACAGTCTCGCCCGCAAGAATTCTGGTCAATGCGCCCGGCATTCTCGCCGAGGCAATGACCGCCGGCTCGCCGGCCATCGCCACCATGTTGGCTGCGGACATCTTGCTGCCCATGCCGCCCGTGCCAAGCGAACTTCGTTTCTGGACGGCGAGCGAACGCGTATTCTCGTCAAGCTGCTCGACCACCTCGACAACCTTGCTGTCCTTGATGACGCCTTCGACGTTGCTCAGCAGCACCAGCAGGTCGGCCCGCATCATGTTGGTCAGAAGCGCGGCGACCACGTCGTTGTCGCCGATGGTGATTTCCCTACCGCCGACGGCGTCGTTCTCGTTGATGATCGGGGTGACGCCCAGCGATTCGAGCGCCCCCAGCGTGTTGCGGATGTTAAGGTATCGGCGGCGGTGCTCGAAATCGTCCCGCAGCAGCAGCACCTGCGCCACCTTCGCGCCCAGCGGCTTGAATGCGTCGTGAAAAACCTGCATGAGCCTGCCCTGGCCGACCGCGGCTGTGGCCTGGACCATCGACATCAGCCTGGGCCTGCCTTCGAGATCCAGCTCCGCAATGCCAGCCCCGACCGCTCCGCTGGCGACAAGAATCACGCGGACGCCCCTCTTGCGCGCGTCGGCGATCTGTTGGGCCAGTTGCGAAACAATGGCGGGATCAAGCCTGCCGTTGGCGTCGCAAAGGGCGTTGGTGCCCACCTTGACAACGATGCGGCGGGCCTTGGCAATTATGTTTTGTCGCACCAAAGCAGGCATATTGCTACACCACTTGCTGTTTGATTGCCTCGGTGGCAATCGCCCCGGGCGCTGCAGCGGGCGTTCTGCCCAGCAGGCGGCAGATCATCTCGACGTTCCGCCGCGTCGCGCCCTGTTTGTTCTCGATGAACCGCCGGGCCTTTTGGCCCTCCGCCTGGGCGGCGGCGGGATCATTTAACCACTCGCAGATGCATTTGGCCAGATCCGCCCCGTCAACCAACCGGCGGCATCCGTTGGCTGCAAGCTCGTCGGCCTGCGGAAAATTGAACGTGTGCGGGCCAAAGCACGTCGGCTTGCCCACGGCGGCGGCCTCTATCATATCCGATCCGCCTTCGTTCACCAGAGACCTGCCAACGAAAATGCTCGACGCCAACGCGTAAAACTTGCGCAGCTCGCCCATCGTGTCGCCAAGCAGCACTGCCGATTGCGACGACGCCGGCGCTGCGCCATCGGGATGATCCGACCGACGCACCAACTCATGGCCCGCCGACTTGATCAGCCTGGCGACTTCTTCAAATCGCTCGGGTTTGCGGGGCACTATGCACAGGCGAAGCGACGGATGCCGCCTGGCGGCGTCGGCCCACGCGTTCAGAACGATGCTCTCTTCGCCCTCGCCGGTTCCACCCGCCACAAGCAACTGGCAATCCTGCCTGATTCCCATCGCGGATGCGAGCGCATCCTTGTGCGGCACATCATCGCCGATGTGGGCTGAATCGTACTTCAGCATGCCCGTGACGTGCAGCCTCTCGGACGGCACGCCAAGTTCGGCGAACCGCTGAGCATACGTTTCATCCTGCACGCCCACTGCCGAGAGCTTGCTGAACAACAGCCTTCTGACCAGCGGCGCCACCCTGCGATAACGAGGGTAGCCCTTGGTGGGACTCAGACGCGCATTCACCACGGCAACATGAATGCCCCGGCGCCGGCAGGTTTCCAGGAAGTTGGGCCAAAGCTCGCCTTCCATCAGGATGACCAACTCGGGCCGGACGTGATCGAGCGCTCGCTTCACGGCGAACGTGAAATCCAGAGGCCAGTGAAAAACCTTGTGGTCCGCGGCGAAAAGCCTTGTGGCGGCGGCCATGCCCGTGTCCGTCGTGGACGACACGACCACCCGATAATCGGGCAGTTGGCTGTGCAACTCGTTCACCAGCGTTTTTGCGGCGTTGATCTCTCCGAGGCTTACGCCGTGGATCCATATTGCCGGCTGAAGACCGTATCTGATGGGCGCATTGCCCAGCCGTTGCCGCCACCCGCTGCGGTAGCGCCCGTGGCGAACAAGGCGGTAAAGCCAAAGCGGGCTGGTAACGCCCAGGCCCGCCGCATACGCAAAATTCAGCATCAATCCGGTCATAATGCTCCGCTGTCGGGGTCAATCGCACCAGAGGGGCCGATATCGCCCAACGATTACTTGAACCCCTCGACGCCCTTGACTGTGTACTTCTCTATGGCTTTCTGAATATCAACGCCGTTTATGTTGGCCAGCGTGCACAACCAGGCGAACACGTCGGCGAATTCCTCTTCCTTATTATGTTCGTCGTCGCCCGCAAGTGCGGAGGCAAGTTCGCCAACCTCTTCCATAAACCACAGGAAAGTCGCGGGCGTGCCTCGCTCTTTGTCTCGCTTGCCGTACTGATTGAGTATGAAGTCCTGAAATTCTTTTATCGTCATGTTTATCCGGTTGCTCCGCTCAATTGCGCCGCGCAGGCACCCAGCAGCTTCGTCTTGAGGCTGTCCGGGTCGTCGCTCGATCTCAACCCCGCTGCCCTGGCGTGCCCGCCGCCGCCGAATTGCGCGGCGATCTGGGCAACGTTCGCCTCTTCCCTGCTGCGAAGACTGACCCGGGTCTGGCCGTCCTGCTCGACCAGAAGCATGGCGATGACCACGCTGGATATACGCAATGCTTCATTGACGAGGTTCTCGGTTTCGTCGGCGCTAGCGCCGATCTGCTGGAAGTCCTGCCTGCGAAGAGTCATCACGGCTATGCGGTCGCCTTCAAGCAGTTCGAGGCTGGACAGCGCCCTGGCAGCCAGCCGAATTCGCGTCGGGCGATCATTCTGGTACAGCTTACGGTACAGGCGGTCGGGCTGGAAGCCAAGCAACGTCCAGTCGGCCAGCGCGCGCAGCGAACGCGCGTCAGTGTTCGAAAACCGCAGCCAGCCCGTGTCGCTCAACACCGCTGCCGAGAGCGATTCCGCGCATCGTTCGTCCATCGGCCAATTCAACGCCTTGATCAGCTCGCCGGCCATGATCCCCGCAGCCGACGCCGTCGGATCGGTCCACAGCACCGAGGCTATATCGCCGCTGGTGACGTGATGATCGACGGCGACTGTCTTGGCCTTTATCCACTCCGCCGAGAAATCCAGCCCTGTCAATTGGGCCGGGACGGAGGTATCGACAATGACTATCAGGTCCGCCCACTGCGCGAGGCGGTTGAAGTCTTCAGCGCTGGCCGGCGGCGCGGGCGGCAGAAACGCGTATGTCTCGGGCAGTGCGTCGGGAATAAGAAACATTGCTTCCTTGCCCGCAAGAAGCGCGGAAATCGTCATGGCGCTGCCGCTGCCGATTCCGTCGCCGTCCGGCCGGGCGTGGGTGACGAACAGTATTTTGCCCGCCGTTCGAAGACGGTCAACTATCGTGTCGAACTCAGTCATTATGCTCTCTGACCCGTTGCACATCCTGGGCAATCTGGTGTTTGAGTTCCTCGGCGTTGGCGAATTTTCGCTGTTCCCTCAGCCGATCCATAAAGTGCAGCGTCATCTCCTGATTGTAGAAGTCGCCGGAGGCGTCAATCAGGAAGGCTTCGATTGTTCGGTCCGAAGGTCCGAACGTGGGCTTTGTGCCGATGCTCACTGCCGACATGAACGACTGGCCGTTGATCTGGGCCTTTGCCGCATAAACGCCGTCGGCCGGCAGCACCTGCTCGCCGGGCGAAAGGTTGGCGGTTGGAAACTCCAGAATCCTGCCCCTGCCCGCGCCCGCCACGACGGGTCCGACAAGCGCGTACGGCCGGCCCAGGCAGCGGTGGGCGGATTTCACATCCCCCGCGGCCACCAGGTTGCGAATCAGCGTGCTGGACACTCGAACCGTTCCATGTCCCTCGATGTCCATCATCAGCGGATCGACGTCGTGTACGCCGAAGCCAAGCACGCCTGCGGCGTCCCGAAGCGTTTGAATATTCCCCGCGCGTCCCTTGCCGAAACGAAAATTCTTGCCCTCGACGATATGGCTCGGCGAAAAACTGCGAACCAGTATGCGATCGATGAACGCCCTGGCCTCAAGGCTCAGCAATTCGCAGGTGGCTTGCGCGACGACGATTATGTCCGCGCCGGCGTCGTGCAGGAGGCAGCAGCGGGTGTCCAGATGGGTCAGCCGTTTGGGCGCATCTTTGGGCCGAAGCACCAGATCAGGGTGCGGCTCGAACGTCATAACAACAAGCGGCGCATTGCTTTGCGCAGCCAACACCTTAGCGCGAGCCAATATGCTTTGATGGCCCAGATGCACTCCGTCGAAGTTGCCTATGGTAAGCACGCACCCGCAAACGGAGGGCGGAAGGTTGTCCAGGCCTGTGATGCATGGTTTTTGAAAGCTCATGTAGATTAAGGCTATCCTTGAAGCGCCAGGTGAGTGATGGTAGAGTTCCCCTGTAACGGTGTCAAGCCGGGGCACAGCCTGTGTGCCGCGTTGGCCGGTTGCACACGTCAGTCAGGAGAATTGCATGCCGAACAACAGCTTCTTCGCCCGGCTCGCAAGTTATTTCAAACGGTGTTCAGGAAGTTTGCCCGGCGAGGCGTCGTCAAGCAAGGCAGCGTCTTCGCCCAATCCGCCGGTAGTAGTCGAGCTTCCGGTCCTGCTTCAGTCGGCGCTTGTGAGAATGCAGCAGTTGCCCGATTCCATTGCTTCCCTTCGCGAGGCGGTGCTGAAGGGCGTTTCACAAACCGAACGCCTTCAGGCGTCCATGCGACAGGATGAAGACCGGCTCGTGCCGCTGCTGGAGGAGATGAACTCCAAGGGTGAAAAGCAGCTCGACCTGCTTGTCGAGATCCAGGCTGCGTTGAGCTCCGGGCAGGAAGACGATACTCGGGCCGCGTCTTGCATGAATAAGCTTTCAGAGGCGATCGAGAATTCCAACCGAGGGAACTACGCTCACGTTGAGCTGATGGAGCAGATTCGCGATCGCCTTGCCGGCAGCAGAGACGAGGCCATTGAAGGCTGGACGCGCAGCGCCCGAAGACTCGAAAGGCTGCTGTGGGCGATGATCGCGCTTCTGGCGGTCCTGATCGCAGCCGTTGCGAGCCTCTGGCTGAAGTGATTCACGCAGTCTACTGCTGCGAGGCGGAATCGTTGCGGGCCTGTTCGATCTTCTTGCGAAGATTCTCGACGCGGGTTCTGACGTCCTTGTAGCCGTAGTCTATCTGGGCAACCGCCGAGAACTGGTCGCGGGCCTTTTCATACTGCGCCATCTTCTCCGCAGCCGAGTGCCTGCCATCGCCGATCTTCTCGACGACGTCGCCGAAGTTGTAGCGTATTTCCTTGGCGCGATCTTCGCCCATTTCCTCTTCGAGGGCCTTCTCAAAAGTCTCGGCAGCCTCGGTGTACCAGCCTTTGGCGGCGAATGACTGGCCAAGGTAGTTCATCGCCCGCAGGTGGCGTCGCGGATCGCGCTGGGCCTGCTGGAACGATCCTATCGCCTCGTCCAGCTTGCCCGCCAGCAGTTGCCGCCTGCCCAGTTCGAACTTGATGCCCAGGTCGGTGGGATAGTTGACCGACCGCTCGGTGAATTCCTCAAGCTCGAAGGCAAGAAGGCTTCGCGCCTGTTCGGCGGCCGCTGCCTTGTCGCCTGATTCAAGCAGCTTGCGGTAACGGCGGTTCATCTGGCGGATGCGAACGTCGCCTATGCGGCTCTTGTAACGATATGACCCGCTATCCTGATGCGCCTTGGCGAGAACGTCGATCGCTTCGTTCTCGAAAGTCTCATCCTCGGTCTTAAGAAGATAATCGACAAACGAGTTTATCTTGCCCTCGACCTTCTGGTTGAGAAGGTACTCCTGCCGCGCCTTGTCTATCTGCGACTTGACGAAGTCGGCGGTCTGCACCATGCGATCGCCTTCGGCGAGTTCTTTTTGCTTCTCGGCGTCGCGGACATTCTGCGTGAAGTCGCTCTTGCCGTCGTACTTGCCCTTCTGGATGGTCGCCTTTGTGACCAGATCCTTAAGGATGTCGATCACCTGCTGGTCGTTGGGGTCGGTCTGGTGCGCAAGATTGCAGGCCTTGGCGGCCGATTCGTATCTTTCAATGTCGTGCCAGGCCTGCGTAATCTGAAGCAGCACTCGCTTGTCCTTGCGCTTGGCGAGTTGCTGGGCGTCGAACAGTATGTCGCATATCCAGTTGACGACGTCGTTCAACTTGGCGTTCTGGGCTGCCTTAAGAACCGCAATCATCTGCCCGATCGACCCCGGTTCCTTCGAAAGCAGATACTCGGCGTTGATGAGGGTTTCGATTGGATCCTTGGTTCCCCGCCGCTTGAGCTGCTCCAGCAGTCCGGCGGGTTTCTGGCCCATTGCGGTTCGCTTGAGTGCGACCTCGCGAAGGGGCTTGTGTCCGCGCTCGAGATTGGAAGGCTCGCGCTGAATCCCCTCCAGATACATCTCTATCGCGAAATCCCAATTACCAGTTTCAGCAACCTGTTCGGCTCGTGCAAAGAACTTTGATCCGCTGCCTGTTGTGGTCTGGTCCGCCATTACTGCGCCTTCCTCTAAACAATGCAAGTACAACTACAATCTACTTTACGCTTCATCATCAAGCAAGGAAAGATGAACTTCGCCGCCATCGCCGGCGGCGTCTGTGAGTTTATCCTGCAAAATCCCGCACCGTCGTGTATATTCGGCGGCTCATTGGACTGTCATGATACTTCAGGAGACAACAACGTGCCGCCGCTGACCATCTTTCACGTGGACATGAACTTCGTCTGTTACCGCCAGGACTACCTGCGGTCGCTTCTGGCCCGCATCGCAAAAATGGGCTACAACGCCGTCCTGTGGGAGTTGGAAGACAAGGTTCAGTTGGATACATGCCCCGACGCCTGCTGGAGCGAGGCAATGAGCAAGAAGCAGTTCGCCTCGATTCTGAATTACTCTCAAGAGCTGGGGCTTGAGCCAATACCACTGCTCCAGACCGTCGGGCACGGCGAGTACATCATGAAGCACCCGTCGTACGCCCACCTGCGAGAACAGCCGGACAGGATCGACTGCTACTGCACAAGCAGCCAACAGGCGAAGGATTTCCTGCGGACGCTGACAGCCGAGTACATGGACCTGTTCGGAAAGGTGAGGTACTTTCATTTCGGCGGCGACGAGGCGTACGTCTTCGCCACGTGCCCCAAGTGCAGGTCGGCGGCCCAGAGCATCGGACCCAACAAGCTTTACGCCAACCATATCAAGGAAGTGGCCGCCCCCGCCATCGCCGCCGGAGCGAGGCCCGGAATCTGGTGCGACATGGTGATGCACCACCCGGACCAGGTCGAGGCCATCGACAAGAACTTCGTCATCTGGGACTGGAACTACTGGGACAACGACCAATCGCCCAAACAGGCCCGGATCTGGGGAGAAGGCTGGCGCGACCTGGAGAAGATAGACTCAGCGCTACTCAAGAAAATTCCCGAACTGCTTGACGAAAACGGCAGGATCAGGAGCTTCTACGCCGTGGACATGCTCAAGCGGCTCGGCTACGAGGTGGTGCTGTGCAGTTCATCGCGCTGCGGCCTCGAAAGCCTCTTCTGCCCCCGCCACGGACTGCACGTGGGAAACATCGCCGGCGCAGCGAAAAAGGCCGCCAATACCGGAATCCTTGGCCATTGCGTAACAAGCTGGGCGGTTCGCATAAACAGCCTTGATCTGCAAGAGCTTCTGCTGGCCCTGGAGCCGGCGGCCAGGAATAACCCCGACACAAGCGCGGATGAGGCTGCCGCCATCGCGGGCAAAGACCTCTTCGGCGTCGATCCATCGGATTTCATCAAGGCGGCCGACATGATCAGCCAGTACTTCGTCTTCGGAGTCAGCGGCTCGCAGGTCGGTTCGGGCATTCAATGGAACCGATTGAAAGACTCAACCCTGCCGCCCAAGGACTATGCGTTCAAATGCATGCGATTCTGGCGCGAAACGGATGATGAGAATCTGTCTTACCCGCATCTCAAGCAGCAACTGCTCGACGCCCGCGGGCCGATTACCGAGGGGATCGAGCTGATGAAGCAGTTCTCGTTGAAGGTGACAACCCAGCGGGGCCGGGAAGTTGTGGCCCAGTGGCTGCTCGCCGGGGACATGCAATTGAAGATGAACGATCTGGGGCAGGAACTCTTCGCCATCTTCGAGAATCGAGCCACCCGCGGCGCCGACGAGATGATCTCGCTAAGCAAGAGCCTCAGAAGGCAATTCACCGACTGGGCTCTGACATGGATGACGCCCGAGTGCGCGCAGCACAACGCATCGCTGATCTTCGATCATCTTATCGAGGCGTTTGAGGAAGGCTGTTTGCAATCAGCATGAACTGCTCGGGCTTGATGCTCTGGGCTCGCTGTTGGGGTTCGACGCCGGCAAGCTTGAGCGCTGCTTCCACATCGGCCCCAGTAGCGCCTTCGAGCCGACGTTGAAGAATGGGGCCGATTTGCTTTCGACGCTGGTTGAACGCCAGGAAGATGATCTGGGCAAGATCGGCGGCGTTTTTTATCCGATCCGCCGCCTGCTCGTCGAAGTCGATCCTCAGTATCCTGCTGTTAACCTTCGGCTGGGGCCAGAACGCAGTGGCGGGGATTACAGGCCCAACCGTCATCCTGCCCAGAAGCCCCGCCAGCACGCTGATTGGCCCGTATTCCTCATCACCCGGGCCGGCGGACATCCGTTGGGCGACTTCCAGTTGCACGGTGAACGTCAGGCGCGAGAATCGGCACAAGCCGCTCTCGCCGTGCATTGCCGACCACGTGTCCAGCAGGCACTGCGCGACCAGCGGTGTCGCTATGTTGTATGGAAGATTCGAAACAAGCTGTGCAGCCGAGCCAAGCTCGCCAAGCACGGCTGGGTTGACGGCATGCTTTCCGGCAAGGATGTCCGCGTGAATCAGCCTGATGTTGGGCCTGTCGGCGAATCGATTGGCAAGCAATGCATGCAGGCCGCGGTCTATTTCGACCGCCACCACTTTTGCGCCGGTCTCAAGCAGCGCCTCCGTCAGCGAACCGGTGCCGGGACCGACTTCCAGCACGGGTTGCGACGGATCAACGTCGGCCAATTCCAGCACCTTGTTCATTAGATTAAGGTCTATCAGGAAGTTCTGGCCGAACATCCGGCGCGGGGAAAGGCCCGCCTCTTCAAGCAAAGCGCGAATCTGGGCTAATGTCTGCATACACAAGAAGCATACGCGCCGCCGGACTTTTTACAACCGCCCGGCGTCGCTTGCGGGCCCATGGGCGGGCAATCTTTTGGCTTGCATGTGACGCTTAACTGATATTCAATATCCGCTTCAGGAAGGATGATCATGGCTTACACGTCTTTTTTCAGGACAAGCCGCGGAATTGCCCTGGCTCTGCTTGCACTGGCCTTCGCCGCGCCGGCGATGGCTCAGGACGGCCTGCGCATATACGAAGAGGAACTCCGCGTGCAAATGGACCAGCAGGCTCTCGACCTGCGCCAGCGGGAATTCGACGCCGGCGGCTGGGGAACCTTCGGGTACTTCAACTTCGACGACGAGAACAATCAGAACAAAACGCTCAGGCAGTACCAGCTTCGCCTCTGGGCGGGCGCCAACCTTTCGGGCGTGCACCGCGCATACGTGCGCTATCTGCTCGACTGGGACGACTGGAACAGCGGCCAGCACAACAAGGGGGATAGCGACTACTGCCGCCTTGAACGCGCGTGGTATCAATTGAGCATCAGCCAGCTTGTTCGACAGCTCGGCGGCGTTGCCCCTCCCTATCATCTCAACGTGAAGGTGGGAAGGGAATATGCGACGATCGGCTCGGGACTGACGCTGTCGATGCCGCTGGACATGATTCAGCTTCAGTACCTCGGCGCCCAGTGGGAAGCCTCGGCCCTGATGGGCAAATCGATCGACTACACGAAGAACATCGACCGCTCGCCGCGGATATATGACGAGCAGGACAGATGTTTCTTCGGCGGCGAGGTAGCCTATCGCGGACTCAGCCACGACAGGCCGTTCGCCTATATTCTGGTCAACGATGATCATTCCTCGCCAAGGCCCACCGACGCCACCCAGAGCTACGGTTACGACAGCCGCTACCTGGGCGTCGGCAGCGAAGGCAGCATGGGTATTCGCAACCTGCGATACAACACCGAGCTGGTTTATGAATGGGGCGAGACTTACGGAAACGGCGTGAACACCGCCACGCGTGACGACATCTGCGCCATGGCCTACGACCTGATGGTCGAATACTTCTTTCAGGCTCCGATGCGGCCCAGGATTATGGGCGAGTACATCTGGGGCAGCGGCGATTCCGACAGGCTGACAAGCTCCGGGGCGACCGTCGGCGGAAACCGCGCGGGAACAACCGACAATGCTTTTAACGCCTTCGGCT
>JAAYCO010000245.1 GCA_012729725.1 Planctomycetota bacterium | reverse complement strand
TGAAGGACCGCGAAAACTGGGCGGCGATTCTGCAGGCAACGTGGATCCGCCCGGAGGATCTGCATCATTACGAGCAGTTCTTCGACGTGGCGAAACTTGCCACGCGGCTGCACGACAGGCCCTGGGTCGTGGTGAAGGCGTACGCGGCAGGCAAGTACGAAGGCAACCTGCCCGACCTGCTCGAGCCGGGCTTCGCCAGAGCACTGGCCCCGTATGTCATCGACAACTCGCGCTTCCCCGCCGACTGGTTCGAGCGAACCACACGCTGCGGCGGCAGGTGCGAAACCTGCGATTACTGCAAGACAGTGCTTGATCGCGTTCTTGTGAAGCTGCCCCAGTGATAGCGCCGCCGGCGGGCTGATCAGTTGTGCTCAAGCCATTCCAGCAGTTCTTCGGCTTCTTCGCGCTTGGCCTCGGTTACGTGATAGATGCAGCCTTCGGGCCCCAGAACCTTGTGCAGCCGCTTGATCTGATCGCTCGGCGCGAAGATGTCCAGCGCCTTGCCGGCACGGCGGATTTCAAGAAACAGATCGTCCCATAGATATAGGGGCTTCTGTCCCGCCTGTGAAATCCACTGGATTGCGTCCACGTCCGGCTCGGCCAGGAGCGTCGGCAGATGCGTCAACGCCGTCGTCCCGTCAAGATGATAAATGGTCCGATCCAGGAACGACCATTCCTTGCGAAGCTCCGGCAGTATGTAGCGGTCGAACATCTCCTTCGACACCATGCACGAGTAATCGCATTCAGTAACCGCAAACCGCGTGGAGGAATAAACCGGAACCCATGATGTGTATCCGGTCTGCTTCCATCGACCTGCCTCTTCCAGGGCGAGGAAAACCTTTTCATACGTGTCGCCGATCTGGCTGCACGCGAGCTTGAGGTTCTCGGGATCGTCATAGAAGTCCATGGACAGATTGTCCGGCCCGCGAATGGCGGACAGCGCGTCGAGATTCGAATGAAGATCCTGCGTTTCGACGAGGAATCGCCCTTCTCCCTCGGCCGCCAGCCGGCGCATCAGATCAAGGCTCCGTTTGAAAGCCGGCGATTCGACACTGATCTCCAACGGCAGCACGTCGGCCCAATTCTTCACGAACGGCACAACCCAGTTGGTGTGATCAGACTCTGATGAAAATCGCAGTTCCGCGCCAAGCCAGGCTGCGTACTGATCCGGCCCGAAATCGGCGCTGGCCGATGGCAGGGCATCGCCAAGACACAGCGTGTTCTGCACATTGCGGATGTGCATTTGCAGCGCCTGCTCGGGATTATTATAATTAAATCCGTACATGCATGGCGTGTCGTCGCAAAGCTTTATCGTCACCGGCGGACGCTTGTGCACCTCGCCCCGCCAGAACGCCTCCCATCGCGTAAGACGTTCGTCAAGGTTGTCTATTCCGGCTGATTTCAACATGTTGGCGGACATCGGTCAGTTTCGCTCCATCCAGTCAAGCAGTTCATGGGCTTCATCTGCGGTCTTGCAGTCGGCATGGTAGACGCACTTGGCGGGGCCAAGCAGCTTGTGCATGTGCCTGATCTGATCGGGCGTGCCGTGAAGATCCAGGCGCTTGCCGGCGTTTCGGATCGCCATCAGCACATCCTCCCACATGCACTGGGGCTTCTGCCCGGCCTGAGGCAGCCACTGAATGCCGTCGAGGTCCGGCTCGGCCAGCAGCGCCGGCAGGTGAGTCAGCGCCGTCGTGCCGTCAAGGTGATATATGCTGCGATCTAGAAACACCCATTCTTTGCGCAGCTCGGGCAGAATGTACTTATTGAACAGCTCGCTGGACACCATGCACGAGTAATCGCACTGCGTGACGGCGAATCGCTTTGTGGAGTAGACATGCAACCATCCGATATATCCTCGCGTGGCCCACTGGCCGGCCTGCTCCAGCGCGAGGAAGACCTTCTCGTAGGTATCGCCGATCTGGCTGCACGCGAGCTTGAGGTGATCGGGGTCGTCGTAGAAATCCATGGACAGATTGTCCGGCCCGCGAATGGCGGACAGCGCGTCGCAGTTGCTGTGCAGATCATGCACATAGACGAGGAACTTGCCCCATCCATCTGCCGCCATGCGTTTGAGCAGCTCCAGGCTTCTGGTGAACACCGGCGAATTGAGCTTCACATCCAGCGGCAGCGCGCTTGGCCAATCCTGCACAAACGGCGTAACCCAATTGGTCTGACTGGAATCGGGAGAGTAGCGCAGTTCCGCGCCAAGCCAGGCGGCGTACTGGTCCGGGCCGAAATCCGGCCGGGCCGAGGGCAGAGAATCGCCAAGCCACTGCGTCTGCTCAACCCATTCAATATGCGTGCGAATCGCCGCCTCGGCGTCCTGATAGTTGTTGTAATACTGCGACCGCGGGCCGGCCGGCAGAACTATCGTCACCGGCGGACGCTTGTACACCTCGCCCTGCCAGAACGCCTCCCATCGCGTCAGGCGTTCGTCAAGATCGTCGATCCCGGCCAGTTTCAACTGCTCGGCCTGCATTTTCGCAGCTCCTGTGATGACTGCACAAATGTTGTGTCTACTGCCTATTCTGTCGCATTTGTGATATGATACAAGGCGAAGATTGTCTCAAAGGATAGCACTTATGTTGCAGAGAATCAGCGTGCCCACTTACGACCAGGTGGTGTGCAGCCTTGCCCCGCCGCCTCGATTCGCCGATGACGAAGGCGAACTGGCGCTGGCGACGTTCGGAAGGTTCGCCAGCAAGGGAGGCTTTGTATTCGAGCAGGTCAGTCGCTGGTATTCGGTTCATGTGGTCTCCCGCGGCCGGGGTGTGGTTGAATATGACGGCGTGGCCCATCAGTGCAACAAGGGGTCGGTGTTTGTGTTCTTTCCTGATCAGCACCTGTTTTACCATGACGAAGCGGCCCATCCGTGGCGATACACCTGGTTCGCCTTTTCCGGCAGGCAATGCGAAAGCCTGCTCTCCTGGGCCGGGTTCACCAGGACCAGGCCCGTCGCCGACGGCGCGTTTGACGCGCGAATGGAGGGTCTGTTCAGAGAGATCGATCACGCGGCTGCGTCGGATGGCATTGGCGGGCTGTTTCCAATCATCGCCGGTTGGAGATTGATTGACGCAATGGCGCCCAAACCAGCGCCTCAGAGCGTGGCGGAATCGGCCAGGCACGTCATCGATCATGAATACATGTCTGAATTGAATGTTGAAGAGCTTGCCTCCGTCGTGGGCGTTTCGCGTTCAACGCTGTTTCGCCAGTTCCGTCAGGAATACGGTCAGAGCCCAAAGCAGTATCTCGACGACGTGCGGCTGAGGAAGGCGATGGACCTGCTTCGCCGCACATCATCAAGCATTAAGGAAGTCGCCCGCTTTGCGGGTTTTCGCGACAGCAACTACTTCTGCCGCGTCTTTCGCAAAACCACCGGCCTACCCCCGCTGCTGTGGAAGAAAGCCGCACAGCCTTCGGCAGAGATAGGAGAACAGTAGACCAAATCAAACCGCACACATGCAGCGCAACCAGCCCGACGCCCGAAGCCCCGCATGGAAATGCGGGGACCTGATGCTATCGCGCAGCGAATCCTCGCCGTTTGCTGTTTGATTCGCGTTGGGATTATTGCACGACAAACAAATACAACGGCGAGGTGTCGCTACGCGACGTAAATTCAGGTCCCCGCATTTCCATGCGGGGCTTTTGCGTCGTGCTGGTTTC
>JAAYCO010000047.1 GCA_012729725.1 Planctomycetota bacterium | reverse complement strand
T
Source organism: Planctomycetota bacterium (assembly GCA_012729725.1). GTDB lineage: Bacteria > Planctomycetota > Phycisphaerae > SM23-33 > SM23-33 > JAAYCO01. Next base: position 5,229 of record JAAYCO010000047.1, on the reverse strand, counting down.
GGTCTGCTCACTGGATGTTATGCGGGTTTTCGTGGATTTCGTGCATGATGACAAGCTACATTACCCGGATGAACATAAGCACGCTGCTGCCATACGAAACGCCTGTTCCGGCAGACGCAAAACGCCGCAAGACGGCTGCGGTGCTGCGCGTCATCGGGTACGGCGTGATCATCGGCGCGATCCTGGTGTCGCTGATTCAGTATCAGTACATCGCCTGGCGAAACAGCAATAAGGCCGCCCAATGGAACACCAACCACGGGCATCTTGACGACGCCGAGCTTCGGGAACTGGGCCTGAGCGAGCCCAAGGGCCGATCCGGGGCGATTCAACGATGGGCCATCGGCATCCGCGCGTTCTGGGCCGGCGACAACATCTATATCTCGCACGACCATCCCGGCGATCAGCATATTCGAATGCACCCCAACACCCCCGGCATTCTTGTGCTTATGACGCCGCTGGCGTTTCTACCGCCCGACGCAAGCGCGCTGGCGTGGAATCTCTGCAAGCTCGTCGCCATCGTTCTTTCGCTGCTGATGGCAGTGCGGGTGGCGAATCACGGCGACATCAGAATGGTCGATTGGGCGGTCTTCCTTGCGGTGCTCTGGTCGCTGCGCTTCATTATGGGCGACATCCGCCACGCCAACACGAACACGTTTGTTCTTTTTGCGATAGTGCTGCACTTGTGGCTGTTCCGAACCGGCAGGGATGTGTGGGCGGGCTGCTCGCTTGGGCTGGCGATCTGCCTGAAGATGACGCCCGCCCTGTTCATGCTCTACTGGATTTACCAGCGCAACTGGAGGCTGCTGGCGGGCATGCTGATCGGCCTTGCCGTCATAGGCGTCGTGCTGCCGGCGGCGGCAATGGGCCCCACGCGATACGTCGAGTCCACCCAATGCTGGCTTAATAACCTGATCAAGCCGGGGCTGGTCAAAGGCAGTTGGTATCCCATCCACGTCAACCAGTCGTTCCCCGCCGTCATGAGCAGGCTTTTCTTCGGCGAGCCCAATCCCAACGGCGACATCTTCTGGAACCCCGACGACTACATCTACGGCCGGCACGGCAAAGGCGGATGGATAGCACTCGTTTCGCTTGGCGAGCCGGTGGTAAAGGGAATCGTTCGCGCCGGCCAGGTAATCGTTCTTGCCCTGATGGCATGGGCGATCGGCCTGCGAAAACTGCCCCGCGACGACGCAAGACGCAACCTGCACTACGCGATGGTCGTGCTGGCGATGATGATGCTCAACCAGCGAACGTGGGATCATCATGCCGCCGTCCTGCTGCCCGCAGGCATGGCTGTCTGGTTCGCCATAACGCAGGGCAGGTTGTCGACCAAGGCCCGCGTCGCCTCGATTGTGCTGGTCGCTGCCGCGGGACTTGGGATCCTGGCTGCCCCAATCGCCGGCCTGGCGCAAGACATCTTCGGCCCGAAACATTCGCCGCTCGACTGGAAAGACATGTGCGAAGCCTACGGCCCGGTCTTCTTTCACTTCGCGCTGCTGTTCATCGCCTGCGTGATAATGTGCCTGTCGCTGAAGAACAAGCCCACGCCGTACGCGATTCAGGCCGGCGGCGCTACAGAGCGCCCGATTTCTTGTACAGCCGAACCTGCAAGTCTCGCTGGAACGCGGTGAAGTCGGATGATTCATCCGGGTCGTTTTCAATCTGGCGCGTCGTCATGAACATCTTGGCGTCCAGATTGTCCAGGTAGTGAATCATGAACGCCTCGGGAATGGCGGGAAGCTTCGGCGAGCCGAATTCCAGCGCCCCGTGGTGAGACAGAATGATGTGCTGCAACAGGTTCAACGTGCGGGACGGGAACGCCTCGCCGCAGTCCTGGGCCGCTTCCTGCGCCTTCTGGGCAACCCAGATGGAAGCCAGCGTCACATGCCCGACCAGTTGCCCCTGCTCGGTATACTGAAAGCTCGTGCCGGAAGTCAGTTCCGCCGTCTTGCCAATGTCATGCAGGAACACGCCGGTAAGAACGAGGTCGGCGTTGACCTTTGGATACAGCGGCAGCATCGCCCTGGCTGCCTTGGCCACGTTCAGCGTGTGTTCAAGCAGCCCGCCGATGAAGTTGTGGTGCATGTTCATCGCCGCCGGCGTCTTCTTGAAGAGGGCGACAAGGTCTCGATCTTCGACAAACTTCTTGATCAGCCTGCGCAGCCACTCGTCCTTTACATCGCGCAGAATCTCAAGCAGCTCCGCCCACATCCCCTCGACGTCCAATTCAGAGACCGCCATGAAGTCGTTGAGGTCCACCCGGTCGCTGGGGCAGGGACGGCAGGCATCTATCACGAACTGAAGCGAGCCGCGATAGTCCTCTGTTCTGCCCTTTACCTGAATGAAGCCGTCGGTCTGGATGGCGTTGTAGACCGCCTGGTTGGCCTGCCACATCCGGGCGGGCAACTGCCCGCTGCGGTCAACCAGCGAACACGTGATGTACAAGTCGCCGCTTTTGGTGGTGCGAAGATCCTTGTCGCGCACAAGAAAGACCTGGTCGAGCGTCTCTCCCGGCCGAAGCGTGTTTATGAAGCGTCTGGCGGTTCTCATGGCAAGAGTTTACCAACCACAGCCCGGCTTGCAAACCCAACCATAATGGGCTATACACCTCAAAACCATGGCCAAGCCCCGCAACAAGCACGTTGATTACCTTCAGTACGTGGGCATGAGACTATTCGTCATGTTCGTGCACATGTTCAGCCTTCGCGCCAACTATCGCGTGGCTGCGATCATCGGCGACCTGCTGTTCAAGTTCGACCGGCGTCACCGCACAAGGGCAGTGGAACACATAAGAAGGAGCTTTCCCGCCTGGAGCGAAGATCGAATTCGGCGTGTGGCTCGCGCTTCGCTTCGCAGCCTCGTTTATCTTGGGGTCGAATTCGTGTACACGCCGCGCCTGCTGCGGGTCGAGACGTGGCGCAAGTGCATCAGGCTGGTGAACATGGGCCGGACGATTGAACTGCTGCTCAGACGAGACAGCGGAATCATCTTTCTTACCGGCCACTTCGGCAACTGGGAAATTGCCGGCTACATGATGGCCGTGCTTGGTTTTCCGACGGTGTCGGTTGCAAGGCGGCTGGACAACCCGTACATCGACAGATACGTGATAGGCATTCGAGAGAAGACCGGGCAGGCCATCCTGGACAAGAAAGGCGCTTCGTCAGTCGTGCCCGACGTGCTTGCCTCCAAAGGGGCCGTCGGCTTTATCGCCGATCAGGATGCCGGCAAGCGCGGCATGTTCGTTGATTTCTTCGGCAGGAAGGCCAGCACGTTCAAGACCATCGCCCTGGTGGCGATGGAGTATCGCGTTCCGGTGGTCGTTGGTTACGGCAAGCGACTTGAAAAAGATGCGGCGTTCGAGGTTGGCATAGAACGTGTCATCATGCCCGACGAGTGGCAAAACCGGGATGACCCGTCCTTCTGGATCACGCAGGAATTCACGTGGGCCCTGGAGCGCGTCATCCGCCGCGATCCCGAGCAGTATCTCTGGGCTCACCGCCGATGGAAGCACCGGCCCAAGGGCGAAGAGCCCGCTCCTGGCGGCATAGCCTGAGGGCTAAGCTGAATGCAAAAAAGTCTGAACACTGGAACAGCCAGGAGGCCGCAGGCGAAGCACAAAACGGTAGCAATGTCTACAGATTGTTCGTGGTGTTTCCTCCTGCTGCTACTCTGCGAAGTACGCTATGAAGCACGAGTCACCTGTTCCACTGCTGGCCTGCTTTAGCACTGTGCATTGCACAGCGCTCACCATCTCTTGCACAGCATGACGCCGAACGAATCGTTCGACGGGCAGACATAGGGCATAACCTCGAACCCCGCTATCCGAGGCATGTGGTTCTGCGAAATCACGTGCCCGATAACCGTGCCCAGTATCGCGCCGCTGATCACATCCGAGAAGTCGTGGTTTCGCGCGTCTATTCGTTCGTAGCCTACATAACTGGCGAACGCGTACAGCGGTATGCCAACCCAGGGGCCGTACTGCTCGTATGCAACCGTCGCAAAGGCGAAGCTGCTTGACGTATGCCCGCTGGGCCAGCCGAACGGATCACCGTTGGGGCTGCGGGTGCGGACTATGCCCTTCAGCGCCAGCGTCACCATGCCGTTAACCGCCAATGCGTTGATCATAGTGGTGGCTTTTTCGTAGTTCACGCTGTCGTTGCGAGCCAGCGCGTCGAAGTACAGCGCGCCGGCGATCGCGAAGTGCGTTCCGGGGTTGCCGCCGATGTCGCCGACCGCATCCCAGAACGGGTTAAGCTGGTGGCCGCGTTTCTCGTAATGCCTGGCAACGCGATCATCCGAACCCGATGCGTTTATCACTATTCCCGATGCGCCGGCGGCGGCGAAGCCTATCCACGCCACCGGATCCTTCGCAACGGCAACGGTGTCATCCCATGCGGTTGCGGGCAGTTCCTTCGCCCACACTCCGAAGCTGCCCCATACATCGCCGGGATGGGCGGGGCCGTGACGGTATCTCCAGTTTATTTCTGAAGGATGCACCGAACCCGGCTCGCCGATTGATTCTTCGCGAGCGGGGCATGTCGCCGGAGCGGACGACGACCCGACGGCAACGAGCGTTTCATTGAGCATCTGCAAATCGGGGTCGGCGGCGGGACAATCAGTCGCCGCTTGCGGACTGGACGGAAGCGCCGCGTACTGCCGCCCCCCGAGCATCAGGCGCAACTGCTCGACCCGCGACGAGACGGCGTCTTCCTGGGCATTGCAGCCCACCAGAAATGCGGCGACCAGACCCAAAACGCACAGCGAACCCCATCTAATCATCGGCGTTCCCTTTCGGGCGACAGCTTAACGCCGCATGGATGTGAGTTCAAGATATGAAGAAGAAACCAGGGACGGCAAAACGTCCCTGGTTTCAACCTTGGTGGAAACTAGTCTGTAAACTACGTTGCCGGATGGGGCGGCGTTCCCCGCACGCGTTCCTCGTGACGATAGTGCGCCAGGTATGGCGACCTGGCCGCAACGTAAACCGCGGCAATACCCACGATTACGTAGACGATCCTGGACACTATTGTAAGTGTGCCAAAGATGGCTGCGACCACGTCAAACGAGAACAGTCCCACCAGCAGCCAATTCACGCCGCCGATGATCACCAGGATCAAGGCGATCAAGTCGAGTGTTCTTAGCCGGTTGTCCATTTTACTTCTCCCTGCGTTAATCCCTCGAGGGGTCATACCGCGGCCCCAATGTCATTCACTTAATTATACGCAGGGA
>JAAYCO010000244.1 GCA_012729725.1 Planctomycetota bacterium | reverse complement strand
CGGTGGCTCAGCTTTTTGACTTCATTAAAAAAGGCATCACCCAGATGCAGGATGAATTGAAGATCATCCGTGGCAAACTGATTGTTCGACGTTCCTGCGGAGCATATTTGCAGCAATCGGCCGGGCTGAACCGGCAATAGAACAACTGGCAGTTATTCTGACGTTTCTTAACTAAGGCAATGTCTCAAGACCATTGAAGCGGTTGTGCTGCGCGCACATACAAGGAGCATCCTATGAAGACGGCAAAAGTCCCCAACCGTCGGGCCTTCACGCTGATCGAACTGCTGGTCGTGATCGCCATCCTGGCCCTGCTGCTGAGCATCCTCATGCCCTCCATAGCCGAGGCCAAGCGCCTCGCGGTCGGCGTCAAGTGCCTCAGCAACCTCCGCCAGATCGGCCTGATGACCCACAACTACTTCGCCGAGAACAATGACTGGATTCCATACGCCTATCACATGATCGAGACGAATTTCAGTCACTATTCCACGCCAAGCGCCCCCGGGTGGTGCTTCGCCATAGCTCCATACGGCGGCATAGAGCCCTACTCGTTTCACAAGTTCACCAACAAAATGGAGGAAGGGTACGGCGCGGATTTCATCTTCCTCTGTCCCGCCACCATCAACGACGTCACCCTGCCCAGCTACCGCCCTGTGACTTACGCCCCCAACACATTCATAGCCAGCAGGGCGCCACAAACCATCAACAACCAGCGACGCGGAAGACTCGACCAGATTGACGGCCCCGCTGACAAGGTCTGGATCAACGACGCCCACAAGGACGCCTGGGCCGTCTTCACGCCAGCCGGCGCACCGTCAAGCGAAAGATTTACAGAGCCGTTCACGCGGCACAGAGGCGACACCGCCAACACGCTCTACTTCGACGGTCACGCTCAGCCCTTTGCGATTGCCGATGCCGTCGAAGTTATTAACACGAACAAGCCCTACAATCCATGGTGGCCATGGAGAGAGGATGAAGCACAGCCAGCGCCCCGGTAGCATTCGAACCCATATTACGTAAAGGATCAGTCTTACATGCGCATGGAGTGCCTAATGAGAACCCGTTCAGCACTTGCCCCGCTAATGGTCGTCTGCCTGTTGTTCAGCGCCGCATTCGCACAGGGCGCCAAACCCGGTTCGCTTGAAGTTGTGCTGCACCCGACCAAAGCATTCCAGGACGCTGCCGGGGCCGGCGATGTCGCTCTGCCGTTCCACCAGACAGTTCCCTTCGCCAAGGGCGTGGTTGCATGGGATGATTCATCCAGATTCGCCACCGGCGACGGTCTGGCTGGCCCTGCATACGTGAAGCCCATGGGGTACTGGCCCGACGGCAGCATCCGCCTGATGTGGGTGCGGGGACTGTGGAAAGGCCCCATCGCCGAATCGCACAAGCTTGTGCTCAAGCCGGATCGTTCCGTCAACGCCGGAGCGAGCATCCTGCCTAAAAAGACCTCAGACGCCAACGCCGTGATCATCGACCATCCCCCGCTGCCGAAGATGAAGATAAGCTTTGACGCCGGCCTCGTGCCGCTGTCCGTCGCCAAGAAGTTGGAAAAGACCAACGACTCGAAATACTGGGACGAGATCGGCCAGTACCACTGGGCGCAGAAACAACAGGACGTTTCACCGGATTCAAAACGCATCGACCTGCAACTCCAGGTCCGCGACATTCGTGTTGAGCTTAATATCCCCGCGTACACCGTTTCGACTATTCGCGGCAGCGCCGCCCGCGAAGGCCACGCCGACGATCTTGAGTGGCAGCTTCGCGTGTTCGCGTTCAAAGGCGCGCCGCTGATGCGGTTCGAAATGACGTGGAAGGTGTACTTCGATCCGGAGGCGTTCGCGCTGAGCGACGCCGTAATGACCGTGGATCTGCCCACGGCAGTAACACAGACTCAACTGCCGGATGTGAAGGCGGATGCGATGACCGGCCCGGTTGTGCTGACATCCACGCCCGACGCTCGATTCACACTCGCCGCCGACGGCAAGGCCGTTCATGAAGACGCCGGCCCGTCGCACGCCGCGGATGCCTGGATGCTCAGCACTGGCGACGGATTCCTGGCGCTCGCCCTGCCGGACTTCACGATGAAAGGACCGGGCTCGGTCGAGGTCAACAAAACCCGCCTGAAGATATCCACATGGAACGGCAATTCCGGAATGGTTCTTGACCTGCGCCGAAGCGTCGATCGAAACGAGCCGGGCATGGGAGAAGGCGATTTCGCCCCCGAAATCGACGCCCGCGGCCTCTCCTTCACCACGCACGCCAGCCTGGCCTTCAGCGCCGATCGCCAACAGGCAAAGGCCCTGCTGGATGTCGAAAAATCCATGGATCATCTCTGGTACGCCACCGGCGAGGAGTTCTTCGCCACCAGGGCCCTTGGCGCGTGGGACGGCAAGATCCTGAAGGAATACCCGACGTTCTTCGACGGCCTGCTGGCCAACGTGACTATGGTCGCCCGCTCGCAGAATCAGTGGCGATGGACCGGACTGATCAACTACGGCGATTCCAAGACCGACTACGCCCGCGGCACGGATAAGGCCAAGGGCTTCTATGCCGGCAGGTGGCTGCACACCGGCAGGTACGGGTGGCG
>JAAYCO010000243.1 GCA_012729725.1 Planctomycetota bacterium | reverse complement strand
TCAGGGATCGGATCGGCCAGCGGAGGCCGTCCAATGGGTTCAAATGGGTATTCCCATCCAGACGCCGAACAGAAAATAAGTCACGATTTTTAGCCATTCTCGAAACCTAAATCCTGCGCGTCTGCCAGTTCCGCCACCATCGCAAGTCTATTGTTTTAAAGGGATTACGTAAAGTTTCGGTTGCCCGCTGAAAGCCTTGCGTACACACTTACGTACACACTTTCCGGCCATGAACCCATTCTGACCCATTGACTTTTGCTGCCTGTCCATGCAGATTATTATCATGCCAAGGTACCGGAAAGTCAATGTGAAGCTGCTCTCAAAGAAGCACGGGGACTACTTCGAGGCTCACAAGGGCTGCCCGTGGATGCTGGTCTGGCGGGATCCCGTTACGAAGAAGCAGCATCGGCGGTTCGAGGCCGAGGAGCGTCGGGCCAGGGAGGCAGCCGCCCGGATCGAGCTGCAGATCAACGCCAGGGTGTCTGACGTCGTGCCCCGCGTGCTCACCTTCACGGCCGCCAAAGATGTGTTCTTGGATCAGTACCCGCCGGGAGCCACACGGGACGAGTACGAGCGGACGCTGGATCGCTTTGGGACGTTCTGTGGAAAGCCCGACAGCGAGCAGTGGACACTGCGCGTATTGGACCGGTTCAAACAGAAGCGGGCGGCGGATACCACGCACATCGGGAAGGGCGAGGACGGCAAGCCCGTTCCGGTGCGGGGCACAACGATCAATAAAGACCTGCGGAATCTCGCCCGGTTCTTCAACTGGTGCCGAGCCAGGTACGATACGCCCAATCCCTTTGACCGCCTTGATCGCGGCGAGAAGCGACTGAAGGCGTCGCCCAAGCTGAAGGGATACTGGACACCCGAGCAGTTCAAGCAGTTCATCGCGGAGTGTCCGGATCCGGAGTGGAAGGCCGCGGCGATCCTGGGGATCCACGGCGTGGGCCGGATCGGCGACATCCGCCGCCTGACCGTGGCCAATCTGGACTTTGAGCGGAATTACGTCCTCATGACTCGAGCGAACGCCCAGCAGAAAACGGGGAAGGAGGCCCTGTGCCCGATCCAGCCGAAGTACATGGCCATCCTGGCGGATTACGTGAATCACCTGCCCGACGGACAGGTGAAACTCTTCACGTCCAAACTCCATCACACCTCATGGGAATACCAGGTCGGCAAAGCCAAACTGCCGCACCTGGCCTTTCACTGGCTCCGATCGTGCCTCGTGACCTGGTCTGTGGACGCCGGGCAGCCTATCGAGTGGTCCTCGCGGCTGCTTCGACACAGTGACATCAAGGTGACGCGGGCCCACTACGATCAGGCGAATGAGTTGAAGATTGCTCAGCGGGTAGTGGACAATCTCCCGATTTAGCCGCCTCCTGCTCGATCCATTCGGCGAGCCACTTCGACGGGTACTTCGGCCGCCCCCCGGCGAACCGGATCGACGGCGGCCGCCGGCTGGCCGGACGGTTGTAGAAGCTCTCGACGCCCTCGCCGAGGATCTGGGCCACGTCGGCCCCGGAAAGCATCTCGCCGTACTTAGCTTTGATGTCGGATTTGGTTGGAGTCACTGTTCTTTTCCTTTCCCACACGCACTGCACAGATGCTTCTCGACCCAATGGCACGGCTCGCCGTCCACCACGCAGGCGTCGGCGTGTGAACATCCGCAGACCCGGCACCGCCGCACCTTCTCATACTCAATGAACACCCAGCGCCGGATCAGCTCCCGAAACGCCAGGTACGACGGCGAGTCGGGATACTGCCACGCTCGCCGGAGGACGAACCGGCCCAGCGACGCCGGCCACCGGGGGACGGGCAGACGCATCAGGCGGTCAACCTTCTTAGATAGACTGACGTCGATCTTCGCCATGCCATGCACTCCTATACGCAAGGAAGCCGTCTTGTTCTTTCGGCGATCAGTTCCCTCAACTGATCGACGCTCTCCACTCTCGCCGCCACCGCCCCCGCCTCTTCCCAGACCTTTAGCGTGTGGGCCTGGGCATCCGTCAGCTTGTTCCCCGGCCGCTTCAACTCGATGACGAACGGATCGCCCTGCACGACGATCATTAAGTCGAACGCCTTGCCCTGGAACGGGCCGCCGTGGATCTTGATCCAGGCACACTTCTCCAAAGTTTTCAGGTAGCGGATGCAGGCGGCTTGAATGGAACTTTCTTTTGGAACGCGTTTCATAGGTCACCTCGCCATGGATTGGTAAAAGGTGCGTATCTAAAACCACGGATGGTCTGGTCGATCTTTCGCCGGATCGCACCCTCAAGCCGTCGCTTGCCCTTCTGGGCCAACAGGGCCCAGGCAACCGTCTTCGCCGAATCCAGGTCTTTACCCTCGCAGATCTCACATCCGGATCGACGCTCCATGATTCGCCAGCCCTTTGATGTAGGGTACGCCACCAAGGTTTTCAGTTCAGGATGGACGGGACAAGCGACAGGAATTGCCGCAACCCGGTATGCTTCAAATGGAGCGTAGTGGCCGTAGATGCAGACGACCGAAATGGTCTCATCCTCGGGCACTGTTTCATCGACGATATTAACCGCTCTTTTTTTGCTCATCTTTTTTCCTTTGCTTCGCCTTCCCATCCAGCGTCTTCT
>JAAYCO010000046.1 GCA_012729725.1 Planctomycetota bacterium | reverse complement strand
TTCGATAAGGAGATCGAAGCATGTCGCAAGAATTCCTGTTGGGCATGAACGCCAAGATTTACCAGGGGGCGGCGGGTGCGGCCCTCAACACGCTGACCGAGATGGCCAACGTCAAGGACGTGACGTTGAACCTCGAGGCGGGCGAGGCCGATGTCACCACCCGCGCCAATCAGGGCTGGCGGGCGACCGCGCCGACGCTGCGTGAATGCACCGCCGAGTTCGAGATGCTCTGGAAGCCGGGTGACGCCGGGTTCGATGCTGTGAAGACGGCGTTCCTCTCGGCGGGCACGATCCGCCTGGCCGTGTTGACCGGCGACCGCACCGCCTCGGGCACCGAGGGGCCGCTGGGCGACTTCAGCATCACCAACTTCAGCCGCAACGAGCCGTTGGAAGAGGGTGTGACGGTCAGCGTGACCGCCAAGCTCGCCGTGTTCGATTCCTGGGTGGAGGTGGCCTGATGAAGACGTTCACTGATGCAGCCGGACGAACCTGGACGCTCACCTTGACCCTCGGCACGGCCATGAAGGTCAAGGCGAAGCTCGACATCGATCTGCTTCAACCCGAGGCGGGCGATCCGCCGCTGCTGACTCGCCTCGGCACCGACGAGATGCTCCTGGGCGAGGTGCTCTGCGCCATGCTCGAGGGGCAGTTCGAGACGCACAAGGTCACCGATGACGACGTGCGGGCCGGTTTCGACGGGCAGACGCTGCTGGCGGCGCAGAAGGCCTTCTACGAGGAACTGATCGGTTTTTTCCGGTCGCGCGGCCGCAACGACCGGGCCAAGGCGGTCGCCAAGCAGATGGCCATGATCGACGCGGCGGTGACGGCGGTGGAGACGCGGATCGACGCGCTGGACATCGACGCGACGATCCGTGGGGCGATGTCTGGCGCATCGCCGGAAGTCTTAGCATCGGCCCCGACGACTTCCGGGGGCTGACGCTGCGGCAACTGCTGTGGATGGCCGAGGGCCTTGGCCGCGAGCGCTGGGCGCACACGTCGCTGGTCTGCGCCCTGATCGCCAACGCCAACCGCGATCCCAAACGCAGCAGGCCCTTCAAGCCATCGGACTTCGACCCATACGCGAGACAGGATCGGCGGCTACGGACGGTCGCCGACAAAGAGTCGCTGGCGATTCTCAGAGAGGCCCTTGAGGCCCAGAAAGGCACATGAACATGGACGGCAACGCGATCCTCAATGGAGTCTGGACGTTCCTCAATTCCGGCATCGGCTTCGCCATCATCTGGGCGGCGATGGTCGGCTTCTTCATCTTCCTGGCCAGCAAGTTCAACCCGTTGCAGGAGAAGTGGAAGCAGTACGAGGGCAGCATCATCACCGGCATCAAGCTGGCCGAGAAGCAGATCCCGGACGACACGCCCAACAGCGGCCTGGCCAAGCTGGATTCGGCCCTGCGGTTCGTCTTGAACGCCTACGCCGAGGCCAACAACGGCAAGAAGCCCTCCGACGCGCTGGTCGAACAGATCAAGCAGGGCATCCAGATCAAGCACAGCGAATTGGATCGCTGGGGCGGGCTGGAGAGCAAGAAGGAGGCGGCGTGATGAACTGGCTGATCGCCGTTCTGACCGCATTCTTCCGCGCGCTTCTGCCGTGGGTCGCCAAGCAGTCGCGGCCCACGGCGGAAGACGCCGCCCCGGACCAGCAGACCAAGGACAAGCTGCGGGCCAAGGTCCGCAAGCACTGGCTGATCATCGCCTTCGTGCTGTCGATCCTGCTGACGGGGTGCGCTGGCGGGTCGCCTTTCACGCGGACGATCTATGTGCCTCACGGCACGCCAGTCCGTCTGCGGGAAACCATCAAGGACGCCAAGGTCTGGGTGAAGGACACCGACGGCCAGGTCCTGCCGGGCAAAATGGACCTGCCCGAGGGCTGGTACGCGCTGCCGGACGACGGGGAGGACCTACGGTGAGTGCTCGGAGTCGTTACGTGGAGGATGCGGTCTCAGGAATCGCACTTCGGCGGGATGAGGAGCCTGCTCATCGTCACGAAGAGGATACCGTTGATCGTTTGCTCCGGTTGTGTCTGCTTGAATCCCAGTCGCTCGT
>JAAYCO010000045.1 GCA_012729725.1 Planctomycetota bacterium | reverse complement strand
TGCGGGGGAATCTGCGCCGGGTCGGTCAAATCCCCGCTCGGCGGAGGGTCGCTTCCGCTTCATATAGTTCCATCAGACGCTCGAACTTACCGGGCTTCTTCTCGCGAATGGCGACTCTGGCAGCGGTCATTTCTGCAATGAACCGGTCTATCCACTCTTGGGTGGTGAGCAATCTGCGGCCGATCACGACGTGCTCAAGGCGCAGAGTCTTCTTGGCTGCCTTAATGTAAAAGCCCTTCACGCACCACCGCCAGACCGTGCATGGGGACACCTCTAGAGGCGTGAGCTTGGCCGCATCACTTAACTTGAGATACTGCTGCATTGGTCTATCCTTCCTGTCTCGGAACAACGCCAGGATGACTACCATTGGACGCGTTTGGGGGCAAGGCAATAACCAGCGTGATTACGCGCGAGCAGACAGACACTTGTCCCACCATGAATCTCGTGCCAAACCGTCAAAGGATGCCATGCCCTAATTGGCGTGGAATTCTACTGGGATTACATGTTTCATCCGCACCATCATGCAGCCTCGCGATAGTACGTTTTGAGCAACCCGCCCAGGCGTTCACGGCAGCGGACCTCGCCTTCTTCCGGCGGGGGGGCACTCGGCTGAATGATCCTACGCCCCAACGCCATTGGGGACGCCATACAGGAGAAACCCTGACTGCAAGGTTGCTCCATTTGGTGTCGCGCGTAAGCCTTGACTATGCAGCGACTTGCAGATTTGGTGTCGTTTTCTCGCCCCATGGCGTCGGCGTTGTGCCCATTATCGCCGGCGGGGCGGGGATTCCGGGCCGCTCCGCCCGCCGGCAACTCCATCTTGTGTTGCGCGGCAGGAACATCGTGGCCTGGGTGAAGCCCCGGCCGCGGCGCGTATGGGAGCGCTTGAGCCTGACTACTCATGTCCCAAAGGGATACGTGGATGCGGTGGCAAATATCGCTCGTGCCGTCGTGCCTTTTCTCGTCGGCCAGGGTCACCTCCATCAGAAAATCCAGACTTGGACCTGCAACCGATATCATACTGTGCCGGCCAGGGGCAATCTATGTTTATGCAAACAGTTATGCCAGGATAGGCAACATTGCTCAGGGCAATAACACCTCTCTATTCAATCCGGGGCAACGAATTCTGGGCAAAACATGTATGGTGTCCCCAATGGCCCTTCGCTTGGGGCCGCACAGGTGTCACTGAAATCGCGTAGCAGCCAGCAGACGCCTGCTTAACCCGTCAGAAAGCCGTGGCGTTCACCTGGCGGCGAGGAGGCGTGGTGAGACTACCACAGACACGCAACAGCATGTAGAGTATCAAGGTTCTTCGGCCGGCTTGGTCGCAGTATTCTCCGTCGTCTCTTTCTCGACATGCAGCTTGATTGCCTCAGATGCGCGGTCAATTCGAATGTTTCCGATAGTCACGAACTTTCCGCCTCTCAAGGCCTCTATCGACAATCGCGCCGGCCCAGATTGAGGCACTGGGCGCAACACAAAACCATCACGAGACAGATCGAAAGGTATCCAAGTGAAGAACCACCACTTCATCGATGCCGCATCGACCTGAGGCTCTTGGTAAACATGAAGCTCGACAGGACCGTCAGCGGCAAAGTTGTCATAGGCAACAAGTAACGTGACTCCGCGCTCTCCACCCAGATCCGTCAAGGCCCACCATGCGCCCTGCTTCGACCACAGAATAACACGCGGTCCTTCCCAGACGGTTACAGGACCGAATCCCCAAAGGGCGGGTGCCCCAGCAAGCACAAAATGCGGAACTCTGCTACTGGAACCCGTAACATCCTGCGAACTATCACTAGAGTACGTGAGTACCGCAAGGCGTCGCTCTCCAAGAGAGAAGGACGCCTTGGACTCCGGATGGCAAAATACTTGCATATCGGCTGAAGCAACGCCAGCGGCTCTGAGCGCATGCTCACCGCTGACATTGCAACCAGCGGAGGCCCATGCCATCACCAAGAGGCATGCGCAGAGTAATGCTAGTTTCATATTCATTGGGCGCTAAGCTCCGCATCGCAATCGGCGTCAACTGAACGGTTGTTCCTGAGAGGGCCATCGTTGCACTTGGCCTTACATGCCTTCACCCATTTATCCTGGTTGTTCTGATACCACGTTGCTTGGTCCGGTGGTGTGAACTGCGGACGAGATGCCGGTTGAGAACTCGAAGATGAACCATACTGCTTCCGCCAGGCGTTCCAAGATGGTTGAAATGCTTCGGAAATGTAGCATCCATACCTTGCACTTCCCCATGCTCTCTCGCAAGCAGCTTCACAGGAACACTTGTCATCCATTCGCCAGTACGCCCTAGCCTCTCTAATCATGCTGTCCAGACACTCGTTGTTGTCAAAAGTGGTCTTGCCGTCAACGGCGTGGGTTAGCTCATGCAAGAACGTACCCCAATAATTGCCTGCGCCGTTGGCGGTACTGGCGAACACTCTCGCATTGATCTTGATGGCACCCGAACTTGGGTCATACCAAGCGATCGAGTCAGACTCCACGCTGTTGGGCAAATCATAGACGCACCCCATCTTATCAACGTCAAGCGTCCCTCGTTTCTTGGCACAGCGGGCGAATTTGCCAACAGCGCCCTTGTCACCATTGATGAGAGCCTTCAATGCATCAAGCTTGGCTTCGCATCTCTGCATCGCCAGCTCTCTTGTTGAGTCAGACGGACGAGTTGCCTGGTCGCCAAAGGGATCAACGTATGTGAGGCTGTTACTTCTGACATACTGATAGAGATTCATGCCATCTACGTACTGGTCCCTCGGAATGAAGCCGCCCGCAACGGCCGGCCCGCCAGCGCCGATGCGCACCGGGCCGCCAGATCCTGGATCGCGGCTCATGAAGCGGCCAAGGGTTGGATGATAGTAGGCCGAGGCGTCGGCGGCGAAGATGAACACGGCGAGAAGGCCAAGTGATGCGGCGATCAGATGTGTTTGTTTCGCTTCGCGGACCTTCGGTTTCATGTTCATGCCCGTTTCGGTTATCTGTCATGTTTTACTTAAGTTCATGGTCATTTGCCTCGGCGGCTGATCCAGCTTGGCGATGAACGGCGGCAGGGCGGTCTTTGTGCAGTTGCGCTCATGTTCCACATTGATACTCGAAAAGCCGGTTGCACAGCTTAAGGTTATCGGCCTAAACCGGTCAGCATCTGCAATTGCACCGATGCGCCACTATTCAAGTCTCTTTCCGTCATCTAGAAAGGCCTCGCTAAGGTGATCTGTTCAACGTCCTGTTGCAGGGTCTTTCTCCTCATATCCCTTGTTTATACCCCCACCGGCTTCGAAGGAGAAAGAGCTGGCCGGAATACAGATACCACCGCAAGAGTGCAGCCTTCCTGCACTCCGATTCCTTCAGTGGATAGTCATGATACACTTGGGAGGCTATCTTGTTGATCCGTTCTGCTAATGTCGCCGATGCGACAGGCAATGGAGATTGGATGCGTGAAGCAGACCCCACGATATAAGAAATCATTGCGGAGAATTGCCTGGGGGATTTCATGTTGTCAGCGACGCTATCGGGTTCAGCGTCAATCAGAGCAGCGGCCATGTACACGAAATTCTCCTCGCTCTCCTCTACGGGCCACCAGATGAGGCTGCCATCACATATCTCCCACGGAGATAACCATGTACGCCCATATGGGAACGTCGGCCAAGCAGTCAAGTTAAAGGCCACTGTCAGTGACACATATGCTCGCAGGACCAGACGGCTGGGCGTCCCCAAAGAAACAAGACACTGGTTAGCAAACTCGTGCACTCCACTGTTGGCTTCAGATTGATCACCAATGCACAGGAAATCGTTAACAAGCTTGGCGGCCGGGCGCCGCAACGATGGATTCGCCCATTTGCGAATGAGGTATCGCTCAGGCGTCCACAGTGCCGGATAGGCTCTTCCCATCACGTGGGCCAGTGCGTGCAGACATATCTGGAATACAGCTTCCTCCTCGACGGAATGAGCATTAGCTATGCCATCGCTCTCGATCATTTTCTTGCGATCTTCCATCAGGACTCCACAAGTAACGTTAGCTGCCATTCTGGCAACTGCTTGAGCCACCCTGATTCCGGCGTCTAGCGACAGTCATCTTTTTTCAAGCACTTGTGCCTGCAGTAGTATGCAGCTCCCGCATCCCATGCAATAAGTGCCCAACCAGCAAGTGGCACGGCTTTGCTGAGGGATTTGCCTGCTGTGCTGGCGGCCCGTTGGCCAATCAGCTTCGCAAAGGGGCGCTTCATCGCATTGCGGTATCCCTGGCCAAAGAGCCTGCTCCCTAATGTTGTATTCGGTGTTGCGCCGCCCAGTTTCGTGACCCTGCGCACTACACCGTTCTTCGTGATCGTAGTTGGCTTGCTGATTGGCGTTGTGAGCAGAACATCTGTCACGCCAACCCCAGTGCCTATTCCAGCCGCCTGGAAGATGATCTCCGAGGACACCTTATCCATGCAATCCCAGAAACACTCCCAGTCGAGATCTCCTGTTCCGACCACTTGCTGTATCGTATGAGCGGCTTGCTGCGACTGCTCTTCAGGTGGGATGTAGTCTAGTCCCGACCACGGGTCTGCCACCGGATTGGGGCCAGAAGCACCAGAAAGATCATAGCCCTGTAGCCCCAGAGGATCCACATAGCGAACCGGATTATTGCGTACATACTGGTAGACGTTCATTCCGTCCCAATACTGATCTCGCAGAGTGTACCTACCTGTCGCTGCCGGCCCGCCAGCGCTGATGCGCATATCATCTCCTGCTCCGGGATCGCGGCTCATGAAGCGGCCAAGGGTTGGATGATAGTAGGCCGAGGCGTCGGCGGCGAAGATGCACACGGCGAGAAGGCCAAGTGATGCGGCGACCAGACGCGGCTGTTTCGCTTCGCGGACCTTCGGTTTCATGTTCATGCCCCTTTCATCAATCCTTTGTGTTTCGTGGCGGTTCATTGTTGTTTACCTCGGCTGCCCGGGGACGGGCAACTGATAAGTTTGGTGGTAGTTAGGGAATCCCGGCTGAGGAGTGCCTGGTTGTGGCGGTTTGGGGGCGTATGGCGAAGGCGGCTGCGGGACGCCGGGCAACAGTAGGTGCGGCTGGCGCCACTGGCCGATCCGTGTTGGAACGATGCCGGGCACATCGGGCACCGATGGCGCTATGTCGCCAGGCGTCGGCACTGCCAGCGGATCACGGCGAGCGACGTGTGGGCGCATGCGCTGAGTCAACTCCCGCGCCAGAACGGGCGTGGTGGGCTTGTAGTCGCACTTCATGGCCGCATCGACGAGCCACGCACGACAGGCAGGGCGGGTCATGTCATACCGACAGGCATTCTCGTAGCAGCGTGCGGCGAAGGCGATCTGGCCGTTATCCAGGCCGCAGTGCCCGCGTGCGGCCAGGAATTCGGTCAACTCCTCCTGCGGCGACAGGGACAGCAAGTATCGGTTGGCCTGGACATCGTAATCGGACAGCTTGAACGGCCAGGTCTTGTAATAGTCGTCCTCGAAGCTGGCAAAGCCGTTGGTGACTTCCATATTAAAGCGTTCTCGCCAGGCGGGGTTTGCATGGTTCTGGCCGTCCCAGCGGACGAAGATGTGGCCCTGGGTGGTCGCCAGCTTGAGCGGATAGCCCAGACGGCGGCCAACCGCTGTGACCATCACAGGCATGGATGCGCAAGTGCCGCCTGGCGCATCTTTCAGAGTCTCTCCCGGCATGGGGATCATCCCATGAATGAAGGCGACGCGGGAATCCTTGAAGTCGAAGTTGTCTTTGGCGGCCAGGTTGTATTTGACTCCCACATCTTCGCAGAGAACCTGCACAAGAAATTCGGCACGAAGATACGCTTCGCTATGGCGATAGTGGTCGGCATAGCGCGGGTCGGCCACGCGGTACAAGTGGCGATTGGTCTCGAATGCAACCTTCGCCGCCCATTGGTCCAGCGTTGCCAGTGCATGATCGATGTCGAGTTCCTCTGAACCCGGCAGACCGACTGCACAGAGAAGGTTCATCTCGGCGATATCAACTTCGCCCAGCTTCTCAACGGGGATGCTCAGCAGTTCATCGAGAGTCTTGGCCGCGCGGCCGAACTTGATGGTCTTGGTCGCTCCAGCCCTGTCGTTTGAAGCAACGGTGGTGGGGCTGTCGGATGTTTCTCGCAGAAGCGTTACATATCCCGCGACGACGGCGGCAAGGAGGATGATGGGGGTAACGAGCAGCAGAACGTTCTTTGTGCGGCTCGGCCCGGCGGGTTGCCGTGCGTCTAATCGAGGCGGGTTTTTGTCTTGTCCGCTCATTATTACCCCATGATGTACAGATAGGATTGCAGGATCTGGCGATCCAACAATAGAAACTAGTCTAGGTTGCACAACTTGCATATCACGCCAAACCGTCTATTGTCTTGCCTGACGTGGGGCTGCCCTGCCCTGCGTCAACAAACAGCCGCCTTCACAATGTTCTGGCCCTTCTGTGTGTCCCAGGCTTCACGCATCCGGAAGCCGCGATGTACACTTCGCGGGAGAGGCGAGTTAGCAAGCATCCAAGGCATCACGCTTTGGCGGCACAAGTCATGGTGGTTGCTGGTGATTACTACTTGGCCCACCTCTCAAAGTCTTTTTGCCACTCAGCCCAGTCCTCCTCCGGCACGAGATTCAATCGTCTATCGCCATCAGGAAGATCATTCTCCGAGATAGATTTTGTGCGACCTTCCGCATTTATGAGGACAATGAGCCAGTCCTTTCCAGACGTCTTGCAGGCAGCATAGTACCGGTCGTTCAAGAGCCAGATAGCTTTGGGTTCAGAACTCGTGACAAAGGAGAAATCCTCGTTTTGGCCAAAATCTACCTTCGTCCGGTATTTATCCTCACCCCATCGAACAAGATCCTGTGGCCCCAAGGCAACATGCCACGGAAGAATCCACGTAATAGTGACGACGGCAGGTCTGCCTCCAATCTCGGTATTAACATACCAAGTCCTAGTGTCTCGAGAAAAGAAGACACTCAACAACAGGATCGCCATCGACATACCGACTCCCAACGAAAGCAAGATAAGGTAAGTCCTGGTCCGCTGCGATATCACTCTATTTCTTATACTCAGTCTCTGTTCCTTCGCACTTGCATATACTACTCAGGTTCAACGGGGCAAAACCACCCTGCGTTAGCCATTTGCGGAAATGGTCAGCCGGCGTCTTGTTCTTGAGCATCTTAAGCACTTCTGCCGATTGATATGTTGCCATGCCGGCCGCAATTTTCATCCTCTCACTGGCTTTGTCAGAAAGCCACTCGCCGGCCTTGTGCTTGTCGGGATCCTGAGCGGTATAATCTTGAAATCTCGTGATCTCCATTGGGACTTGAACGCCGTTAGGCATCATGCGCCATTCTCTCGCGGTATGCGATGGAGTGTATAGGTCCATGAGTGTGTGAAGGCCCTTGCCTATCTCAACGCCGCGATCTTTCTCATTCTTGGCCGCCAAGGCTTTTTCATACTGGCCGACGATCCAATCAGCTATCGCCTCGGCGTTCTCCTTGCAGTTCCTGTCCTTAACAGCCATCCCATGCCAGTACTGCATATCCCCAAAATGTGAGCGGTAAGTCGCTTCCATGCCATTGTCTTTGGCCCACTTTTCCAGCTCCTTCAGACTCATCTTCCCTTCTTTCTCCTTATCGAACAACTCCTTCAGCGCTAGGAGCCCGTCCGGGAGGTCGGGGTAGAAAGCGCCTGTCTTAAGCCCCTCAATGAAATCGGCATCATCGTAACCAGCTTCTTTCGCAGCGCCCCACGCTGCTCCTTCATGCACCGGGTTTCCAAAAGGACCAACGCCAAAAGGCCACAAGCCATTAGGGTCAACGTATTGAACCGGAGCGCTCCTGACATACTCATAGAGGTTCATCCCGGCCACATACTGGAGGCTGCCGACCCGATTGTATGCAATGGACCCACCGGCTACGGCAGATCCTTCTATCCCCGGATCGCGGCTCATGAAGCGGCCAAGGGTTGGATGATAGTAGGCCGAGGCGTCGGAGACGATGATGCACGCAGCGAGAAGGCCAAGTGATGCGGCGATCAGATGCGGCTGTTTCGCTTCGTTGACCTTCGGTTTCATGTTCATGCCCCTTTCATCAATCCTTTGTGTTTCGTGGCAGTTCATTGTTGTTTACCTCAACTGCCCGGGGATGGGCAACTGATAAGTATGGTGGTGGTTAGGGAATCCCGGCTGAGGAGTGCCTGGTTGTGGCGGTTTTGGGGCGTATGGCGAAGGCGGCTGCGGGACGCTGAACATCAGCGGGTGCGGCTGAGCACCTTTTCGGCAACAAAGGAATCCCGCTGCCCTTGAGTGCAAAGAAGGTAAGGCTATCTGGAACCGTCGGCGCATCACGTCGTCATCATACTCAAGCCAACTGTGACCTGTCTGCAGGTGCCTTTGAACGCCAGCCTTATACTCGGCATACATATCAGCGATGCCTCGAAACTCCCGACTCCGATAAATCGGCGCCGTCATGCGGCGTGCATGCTTCCGCCTGCTCATTTGTATGATCTGATAGTGTTGACTTAAGCTGCCTCCACTCAGCAAGATGGTCAATATCCGACGGCATGGTTCTAAGATCGATGACCCCTAGAGCACGCAGTTCGTGCCAGCAAAACCATCTGATCGGCTCGTGGGGGTCGGTCAGGTGATCAACCAGGACGTCACGTGCGCCAACACGTCCTCTTATGCTAAGGATTACCGTCAAGCCTGAGCATCTAATCCTATGGTCAAAATTTCGGGTCAACTTCATCGCTTCAGTGTCAGCGGCATGGCCATAGGCAATGAGTTGTTTCTCCAAGACAGGAATTCCGGTAAAAGCAGTGTACCCTTGTCTTTGCTCAAGATCCCAATGTGCCTCTGCCAGCTCACCATAAGCTTGGACAATGTCTCGCGAGGCTGCAGAGGGCGAACCACATCCCAGCAGGAACAGCAATGTACACAGAGCAAACATGAAACATAGTCTTAGCATGCCGAGTTCCTCATTCATCAGTGTGACTGCTGCCTCAATTCTTGCAGTACAGGCGCGTTGTCAAGCTACATTGGCCGAATTGGATATCAATGTCTTGTGCGTCAATATTCGCAAAGTGCTTTTCCTTCTTCTTCCAGTGGCTAGTGATACTCCCTTGTCGCACTGACATTCCTTTAGGTTGGAAACTCCACGATCCTGAATCTACCTCTACGAGGTCTTTTGATCCCCCACAGGTACCAAGCTTTCCAGTCAGAGTAACGCTTACCCTATCAAAAGGTTTCCACCATGTGGGTTTAAACTGCCAGTTGTCATGCTGGTCCTTGATTACGGGGTTCCCATCATGTCCGAATAGCCAGAAATCGCTCCCGCTGTACTCACCTTGCGGATTTGTGGTCCACAAATGGAAGTTACTAATCGATATAGTAATGTCGCCTTCCAAGCATGTAGCGGTAGGGCTCGTCTTGGTAGTCGTAAAGGACAGATGGCCTGCTGGCTTTGCCGCCATTTCGAGCCAAGTCTTACTGAGCGGGTTACCAGTCCAGCCTTGTCTTGTTACCCACTGTGAATCTATGGCCGCCGCCAAAGTCTGGCCAGCAGGAGCGCTTGTGGTTGTCGGTGCGGTGCTGTTGCAGCCGAAGTCATACACATTAAAGCTCGTCAAGGGAATGCCCATGCTCTTGAAGACCCCGTCCCCTCCCTTCTTCCGCAAGTCGAACTCAATGCCAACGCTGCCTGCAACGGACACCGTAAGTCCAGAGGGGTCTTTAGAACGGACTGGACTCGATCGTACATACTGATAGAGGTTCATCCCATCCTAATACCCATCCCGTGGGATGAATCCGCCAGCTACAGTGGGTCTGCCTGCCCCCCGGTCGCGGCCCGTGAAGCGGCCAAGGGTTGGATGATAGTAGGCCGAGGCGTCGGCGGTGAAGAGGCACACGGCGAGAAGGCCAACTGATGCGGCAATCAGACGCGGCTGTTGCATGTGTATGCCCCTTTCATCAATCCTTTGTGTTTCGTGGCAGTTCATTGTTGTCTACCTCGGCGGTCCAAATGCGGCGGTGACGAGCAGGCTGATGTCGGTAGCGGCAATGCGAACAACAAACGCGATCTCAGCAGCAGGGCGTTCTTTGCCCGGCTCCGCCCGTCGGGTTGCCGTGCGTCTAATCGAGGCGGCTTCTTGTCATGTCCGCTCATAATTGCCCCATGATGTACAGACAGGATGGCAGGATTATCCATCCGTCAAGACACATTGTCAATAAGTTATGCGTTTTCATCGTACATTTTCGCCGCAAAGGCTTCAGAATTCATCTCGCCCTGATACACGTGATACTTCATCCATTGTCGTAATTCCAGCCAAGGCCTTTTGTATGCCGTCGGACCTCAGCGTCGTCATTCCTTCCGAGATAACTTAGGCCTTTATGCTGGAGGCAGTACACCTTGGTATATGGTGAGATTGTGCTTCCGTCAGCTTTGCAGAATGCTCAGGACACAACCGTTCCTACTACTTCCTCTCCGTTGATTGCGAGGCAGCCGTGTCGAGAAGATGGTCGAATACGTGCCGATCAAGGAAAGCTATGTAGTTAGTCGCGTTTGTTCGCAGCGGGTATGCCTGCTGACTCTTCATGTCAAACAGATACTCTCGCGAGCGCAAGGGCCAACGGCGCATAACGGACAAAATGGCATGCGCTTGGTCAGGACAGACATCATCGACAACCACGTATATACTCATCCACGAGGGGGGCATTTGATGTTCATGCTTTCAGCAAAGGCGAGTTCGCCGCCACGACGATGATACACCTCACAATCCATCGACATGACGCCTTGCGCCTCTTGAACCTTGTGATGTGCGAAAACGTACAGCTTGTCTTGAAAGCAAACGGATCTATGGAGTGTTCCATTCATTTTGCATACAGCCAGAATCTTTTCTGGTTCATGGACGGAATGGATTGTTATCGGGACAACGTAGTCTTCCTTCGTCATGGTATTACAATATGCACCGCCAATGCAGATGTATTGTCCGTCAGCATCGACAACAAAGGACCGAAGACGCATGTGCAGGTTATTGGGGAATAAGACATCCCCGCGCCCAAGATCCGTGCATGTCAGTATCACTTGATTATCTCGATTGAGATACGCCCCGGCCGGGGTGTCAATGATCCGTGGCTTCCGGCCTGCCTCAAGTACGCAGCATTTCGTTCTGCCATAGTTAAACAGCCGCAGTATTCTGCCGTCGCTTGTGTGTTCATACACACTCCAGTGGTCATGAGGCTCGGAGGATGGAGGGTTAGGCAACGAAGAACCCAGAACATCTTCCAACTTCTTATTTCGTCCGCTCATAAACAAATACGGACAACGTGCATCACTGGCCGCATTGGGCGCAACAGCGTTGCCGCTCTGCTTGATCTCTGACGTGCATCCATTGCAGGCTACCAGCAGAAGAGGCAAGCTGATCACAGTCTTTGTAAACGTCTTCATGATGCTGTCCCTAATCAAAAACTACGATATGGCAGTTTGTCGCACATGCCGCATGCCCGAGTGTTCTCTTCAAGGAGCTATGACAGCCGTTGATTCCTATGATGAAGAGACTGTCATTTGCATGCTTCCGGCACTCTTCCATAAAACACGTGGCTTGATGAATATCGTCCACACCGGGCACGGCTGTGCACTGGTGGCGATCAGGCTTGTTTTGGCCCTGACTCACCTCCGTCTGGAAATCCGTTCTTTGTCTCCCCTAAACCGCTACTCCCGCTTCGGCCACATGATTGTTCACCTACATCATCGTAGAAGTAGAAGTGATTTCCTATGATCCCAAATACTGGGCTCCTACAAACTAATATCTTAAGCCCTGATGGATCTTGCCAGTGCACAGGATTGCCTCGCTCATACTGATGAAGACTCATCCCATCCTCATAGGGATCACGCTCGACAAAACGCCCGCCTGGTGATATTCCGCCCGTTGCCACGTGCGTCGGCACCTCTGACCCCGGATCGCGGCTCATGAAGCGGCCAAGGGTTGGATGATAGTAGGCTGAGACGTCGGAGACGAAAACGCTCACGGTTAGAAGGCCTACCAGTGCGGCGATCAGATGCGCCTGTTGCATGTGTATGCCCCTTTCAGCAATCCTTTTTGCTTCGCGGCAGTTCATTGTTGTTTACCTCAGCTGCCCATGGCCGGGCAACTGATAAGTTTGGTGGTAGTTAGGGAATCCCGGCTGAGGGGTGCCTGGTTGTGGCGGTTTGGGGGCGTATGGCGAAGGCGGCTGCGGGACGCCGGACATCAGCGGTTGCGGCTGATGCCACTGGCCGATCCGTGTTGGAACGATGCCGGGCATATCGGGCACCGATGGCGCCAAGCGCCATTGGGGACGCCATACAGGAGGAATCCTGACTGCAAGGTCGCTCCATTTGGTGTAGCGCGTAAGTCGTTATTGTGCAGCGACTTGCAGATTTGGTGTCGTTTTGCAGCCCCATGGCGTCGGCATTGTTCACAGTATCGTCGGCGGGGCGGGGACTCTGGGCCGGTCCGCGCGCCTGCAACTCCATCTTGTATCGCCGCGGCAGGAGCCTTGCGGCCTGGGTGAAGCCCCGGCCGAGGTGCGTATGGGAGAGCTTGATCCTGATTATTCATGTCCAATAGGGATACGCGGATGTAGTAGCAAATGTCGCTCGCGCCGCTCTGCCATTTCTCGTCAGCCATGGCCACCTCCACCAGAAAACTCAGACTTGAACCCGCAACCCGCATTATACCGCGCCGTCCACG
>JAAYCO010000242.1 GCA_012729725.1 Planctomycetota bacterium | reverse complement strand
GCTGGATGGCCCGGCGCGCCGCCAATTCCAGCAAGGCCCGCGAACGGGAAAAATTCAGGTACTTGCAATTGAACAGGATGGGCGGACAGGCCGAACGCACGTGAATCTCCTTGGCACCCAGCTCGGGCAGGCGCTTGAAGGTGTCGCGCAACTGCGTCCCGCGCACAATGGAATCTTCGCAGAAGAGCAGCTTCTGGTCGCGGATAAAGTGCTCGATAGCAATCAGTTTCATCTGTGCGACGAGCTCGCGGGTCGGCTGGTCACTGGGGATGAAGCTCCGCGGCCAAGTCGGTGTGTACTTGGCAAACGAACGTTTGTAGGGCAGGCCCGACGCGTGCGAATAGCCCAACG
Organism: Planctomycetota bacterium; assembly: GCA_012729725.1. GTDB lineage: Bacteria > Planctomycetota > Phycisphaerae > SM23-33 > SM23-33 > JAAYCO01. The sequence continues at coordinate 1,273 of JAAYCO010000242.1, read as the reverse complement.
CATGCGCCGTGCCCGAATCCGGCACGCCTACCACCGCGTCCACGTCCAGTTTGCCATCCCGTTCTGCCAAGGCCATGCCGCAGCGATAGCGGACATCCTCCACGTTGATGCCTTCGTAACATGATGCGGGAAAGCCGTAGTAGATCCACAGGAACGCGCACATCCGCATGGTCTTGCGGGGCGGCAAAATCTGCTGTATGCCATTGCGTTCGTGCAACAGCACGGCTTCGCCAGGCCCCAGCCGGCGCACGACTTTGAAGCCGAGGTTGTCCAGCGCGCAAGTCTCAAAGGTCGCCGCCAGGCTGCCGTCACTCTTCTGGCCGATGATCACGGGCGTGCGTCCATATCGATCGCGCGCGGCGTACACGCCCTCCTTGGCCAGCAGCAGCATGGAACAGGAGCCCTGAATCTTATCCTGCGCCGAACGGATGCCGTCGGCAAAATTGGCTTCAAGACTGATGAGTGAGGCGACCATCTCGGTGGGATTCACGCCTTCGCCCAGGATTTCGGCAAAATGCGCGCGGGTGCTGCGGAAGGCGTTGCGACTCAGCTCACCAAGGTTGTTGATCACACCAACAGTGGTGATGCCGAAAGTCCCGAGGTGCGACGAGACGATCAGGGGCTGATCACCCGTATCGCTAATACAGCCAATGCCGCGGGAGCCCTTGAGCTCATCGACATCGACTTGGAACTTACTGCGAAACTGCGCGTTGCTGATATCATGAATAAAGCGTTTGAAACCTTTTTCGCCCCAGACCATCATACCGCCACGCTGATTGCCCAGGTGCGAATGATAGTCAGTGCCAAAGAAAAGATCCTGAACACAACTACCTGCAGAGACGACGCCAAAGAAACCGCCCATACTTTTCAGCCTTCTTTCGTTCTAGCCAGTGCTCGTACCATCGTCAGCCGATACGCCCGAGGGGGGCTGTCCGGCGTGTCCGACCTCGTCCCTGACTGGCCTGCCGTTTCACCAGCACGTCCAGTCTTGAGGACCAGGGCCCATTCAGAACTCAGCGCTTTGGGGCGTGCGCGGGAAGGGAATAACATCACGGATGTTACCCATGCCCGTGCAGAAACGCACCATGCGTTCAAAACCCAGGCCGAAGCCCGCATGCGGCACGGTCCCGAAGCGCCGCAAATCGCAATACCACCAGTAATCCTCCGGAGTCATGCCGATGTCGCGGATGCGTGCTTCCAGCACATCCAGGCGCTCCTCGCGTTGGCTGCCGCCGATGATCTCGCCGACCGTCGGCAACAGCACGTCCATGGC
>JAAYCO010000002.1 GCA_012729725.1 Planctomycetota bacterium | reverse complement strand
GGTGGGCGAACCGTTGTGCAGCCAGTTGGCGAAGCGGCAGGCATCCCAGAAAGATACATACGTGATTGGCCTGTTTGCCATACCCTCGGCCGATGCGTAGGTATATTTGCCATCCCCGCCGCTTCTGATGATGATCTGTGTCATGTGTTCGTCGTCGTACAGGCCGTGCGTATCGCAGGCGGCTACGGCGTTTAGAAACTCCACGTACTGCCCTACCGTCACCTCGTACTTGCTGATGTGATAAACGTAATCGACGGAGCCAAATCCATTCGCATCAGCGGCGTTGCCGGGGTTATCGACAGTAGTCATCTCGATGCCTGCCGCCATCGTGACGGCCGTTAACGAACTGAGCAACAGAAAACTCATGATCCAAATGCCTCTGGCCATGTTTCTCTCCTTATGATTGACCCGACCGTGGCCCCGCATGCTAACCCGAACCGTGCAATGTCACAAGATGACTTTATATCTTTTTCTCGGCACAATGTAGATATTCGCCGTTGTGGTGGCATAACATTTAGTTTTTGCCTGAACACCACGCGGTGGTTGAATGCAAGCAGGGCAAGGAAGGCGAACGAGGCATATCCTCAGCCGATATGCCGAATGAGCCTGACGAAGCCGTGCGAAGCGCGCCGCAAGCAGCAACCAGCGAAAGTTTTCATACATGCTCTGAAAGACCATCAGCTTTTCGAAGGGAAGGAGAACTGCTTTTCAGGCCCTCTGCCGGTCTCGAACGTCAAGAAAGTGGAAAGGAAAGGAGAACGGGTAGAGCGTCGGGCCAGCGAATAAGCCGGGTCAGAATCGCCGGCTGCCTCTTCTGCACTAGCAACTTTCTACAGCTCTACCCTCTATTTTTTCGCCCTATGGGCGAAAAAATCGAAGCTCCACACCTGGTATAGAACAAATCATGCGTCGCTTCCTCGCCTCAGCGGCGTTCAACGATCAGGATTTGCCCGCTTTGGTCAGCGTGTAGTGGCCTGTTTTCGACGGGCCGACGAACTCAATGCGGCCGTCGGCCTTCAGGGCGTCGATCTCGCGTTTGGCCGTGGTGTACGAGCAACCGAGCTTCTCGGCGAATCCGGGCACTCGGAGGCGTTCACCGCTACGGATCAACGCCATGATCTGGTTCTGTCGCACGATTGCTGGGTCTTCTGAACCAGCATTTACTGGGTCATGGTTGCCAATTGCGCGACTATCTACCCGCAGCCGTGACCCAGTATTCCGCAGGTCCTTCACAGCGATTTGGGCGTTCAGTCGGTAGCCTGCCTTTGATGTCTCAATCACATCGTGGGCCTCGACCTTCAGTCCAAGCTCGCGTCCAAGCTGCTCCGATACGTTCCGCCGAAAATCCCGGATGCTGCCCGCGACGCTATTCTGTCCACTGCCTGCCAGGGCGCTGCCTGGAAAGGCTTTGTACCGCTTCTCGTCCAACCGCTGCTTGAGCCTGTCGAGGATGCCCCACATCTGGCATGATTTGCCGGTGACTACGGTGACGCCGCACAGCTCGATCCGATCCTCGTAGAAGACCAGTTCGCCGCCGGAAAACGGTTTCTCCGGTTTGAGGTTCCTCGTAGCCTGCTCCCGCTTGCGATAGGTTCGCTCCAGCACTGACTGGATGACCGATGCCAGGGTCCGGCCTGTTGTCGGAAACGGCTTGTTGATGCAGTCCACGACGCCGTGTTCGAAGAGTCTTCCGGCGATATTGAAGCCTTCGGCCCCGTAGGAGGTCATGGCAATGATCGGAATGCCCTGCATGGACGGACTCTGGTGAATCTCGGCTGCCAGATGCTCGCCGTACTCGATGGAGGGCAGCCCTCGGCCAAAGTGCATGGGTATCTGCAGGTCCAGCAGGACATAGGTAAACCCGCCATCCGCAAGGTATTGCCTGGCTTCCTCCTGCGACTTGACCCACACGTGGTCATGGCCCAGGGATTCCACCCGCTCTATTACCGACTCGGCGATGTCGGCGTCATCCTCAATGATCAAAGCACGGTGCTTCATTCATTGCCCTCATCACGCAGTCGGCAAGACCAGCGTCACCGTCGTGCCTTCGTTCTCTTTGCTGTCGATCCGCAGGCTACCGCCGTGGGCCTCGATGAATCGCCTGGCATTGCACAGGCCGAATCCTGTACCCACATGGCGGCGGCTGGTGCGGCCAGGCAGACACTGCCGAACCTCGTCGAGGCTGGCCGTAGGAATGCCCTGGCCGGAGTCCTGAATTGTGACATGCACCTGCTTACCCTTCGTGACAGCGCGAACCTGAATATCGCCACGAGGTCCTCCGCCATCGCTGGGCATAAAGTCGTATGCATTCTTCAGCACGTTAACGATGGCCGTGACGACGTGAACGCGCGACACCTTGACCGCCAGGTCAGGCGACACGGTCACAGTTAGATTCACGTTCCGCGAGCTGATGTTCCGCGCCTTGAGATTTTCCGAGACGATGCTGCGAGCTTCGGTCAACAGGTCGGCCACGGCGACGGCTGTTCGCTCGTCCGACACCGGCTGGGCATAGTTGCGCATGTCTTCGACCAGCCGCTCCATGAAGGCCAGGCGCTCGGCGATCTTCAGCGACTTGCGGCGAAGGAAGCTGGGATCGAGCTGGTCGGCTGCCTGCCGCTCAATGATCCGGGCATTGTCTTCCTTCAAGGCAGTCAGCACGCTACGCATCTCGTGAACGGTCGCGCCGATCAGTGTGTCGTAGAGCTGCTCAGCCAAACGCCGAGCCTTGTCGGCAGCCTCCTGGCCATATTGATCTTCGAGTTCTTGATACAGCGCCAACACCAAGTCTACACCGGACTTGCGCTTCTGAGCTTCACGCGCAATCTTCCGACGGCGCTCGATGGTCTGCTTGGCGGCACGTCGGACGTAGGCATGGCTGTCGGAGAGGAATTTCTGGGCCAGCGCGGCCAGTTCGTTATCGGGGATCGTGGCCAATGCGTCGGCCACATCCTTACGCACCTCCCACTTGGGATCATCAGCGAGCAGAAGCAGTAGTCCTCGGAACGGCTCTTGGGCCTGTCCCTCCGAAAGCGGACCGACGATCCGCGCGACGATCTGACGGCGCTGCGGCCAGTCCATTGCCTCGCGGTTGTTTCGCAACCGAGCCAGCGCCTCGGTCAGGTCGATGGATGATGGATCGCCAGCGGCCTTCATCAGTAGGCGTACCTTTCCTGGCGGCGCTTGAACGCCTGTTCGCCGCCTTCGAGCAGGTTCACGATGGCATCGCGACACTCGTCCACATCGCCCTCGGTTGCCTTGCGAGCATGATCCGCGACGGCCTGCTCAAGGGCGACTCTCCACGCGGCGTCTGGGAAATCAGCGACAAAGGCCGGGCAGCATTGAAAGAGCCAAAGTGACGGGGGCAGCACGTGGCGACGACTCGCATCGACCAAGGCAGCAGCGATTACCCGGCGGTTCTGACGGACCGGCTGGGCGAGAACGCGCCGCCTAGCCTCTATGCTATGGGCGAACCGTCGATCTTGCGGCAGCGATTGCTGGGCCTGATCTGCTCGATACAGTGTCCCGGCAGCATCGTAATCAAGACGCTTGACGCCGCCCGCGCGCTGCGTGATGCGGGCGTGGCGGTGATCGGCGGGTTCCACTCGCCGATGGAGCAGGAGTTCTTCGACATTCTCTTGCGCGGCGAGCAGCCACTGGTGCTCTGTGCGGCCAAGGGGCTATCGGATCTGCGAGTCGGCCAGGCTGCCCGGAAAACGATAGCAGATGGCCGCCTGTTGGTCATATCACCCTTCGACGACAACGTGCGCCGGACGACGGCCGCACAGGCGGTGCAGCGTAACAACCTGGTTGCGGCTTTGTCGCAGACCGTCCTCGTACCGCACGCCGCCCCCGGCGGAAAGACGTGGACAACGGTCGAAGCGGCGCTCACACGCGGGCAGCTGGTCTGCACGCTTGAGGATGACGAAAACACATCGCTCACGCAGCAAGGCGCGCGGGCGGTCGATGTGCAGCACTTGATTGAACTGGTCACCTTGCAGACCAACGAGGGTAACGAGATATGAAAGCTAACGCCGTCCCATTGCTGGCCCTATTCGAACGAATGATGCGGCTGGAAGTGCCGCTGTTTCCGGCCGCTCCCCGACGGCACCAAGGCATGACGTGGGTCGCTTCGACGAGGAGTTCTGGCGGCAGGAGGTGCGTCAAGGACGCCAGTTCCCGTCGCACAGCGACCTGTTCATGCAGCACTTTCGCGGAGCTGGCCGGCGAACGTGAGGGCCGATAGGGGCCGCAGGATGGTTGGGACGTTCCGGGGGCGTAAACGGCTTCCTGGGAAGGAGGTTTGCATGACGCGTTTGACAACGACATCGGGGAGCGCGGCTAGCCAGCCCACCCCAGCATCTTTCGGTTCGCAGCGACTTCGCTCGATTCACATCACTGGCGGCTTTCTTGATGGGGCCGTCTTCGACCTTGCCGACGGACTGAACTGCCTGATCGGGGCGAGGGGCACCGGCAAGACCAGCGTATTGGAGCTTGTGCGCTACGCATTGGACGCGTTGCCAGCCGCCAACGATCCTGAACGTCAGCGGATTGAGAACCTGGTCAAGGCGAATCTCGGCGATGGAACAGTGGAACTGCTGGTCGAGACCCGTGACGGGCTGACCTATAAGGTCATTCGATCCTGGCAGGATGATCCGGTGGTTGTCACGGCCGACGGTTCGCCCACGGAGATTTCTCTCCGTGCCGGCGGCGTCTTTAGAGCTGACATTTATAGTCAGAACGAAATCGAGAGGATTGCCGACCAGGCGCTGTCGCAGTTGTCGCTGATCGACAACTTTGAGGCGAACCAGATCGCCCAGATCACCGCCGAGTTGCGGACGTTGACCTCCAAGCTAGCGACAAATGCCACAACGCTACTGCCGTTACAGGATCAAATCGACGGCCTCAATAGCGAGATTGCTGGCAAGGACGCGATCCAACAGAAGATCGACGCCCTCGGGCCAATCACCGGCCAGAATGCCGAGGCGGTAACCAAGGGACAGCAGGCCAAGTCGCTTCGGCAGCGCGAAACCCAGGCAATGGAGGGCTTGTGGCAGTTCCTTCAGGAGTACGACCAGCAGATTGCCGACCTGAGCGGTCAGGTCGCACACCGCACCAGTCAATGGCTGACACGCGAGATGCTCTCTGGTCCCAATGGCGCGGCGATCACCGGCGT
>JAAYCO010000044.1 GCA_012729725.1 Planctomycetota bacterium | reverse complement strand
CGGCTGGGCGGATTGAAGCTGGCGCTCGTCGAAGCCGTTCAGGATGGTCACGATTTTTCCCTCGGCCTCGGGATGCACCGCCGCCAGACGCCGGCGTATGCCATCCCACGCGCACGTCACGCGCGAGGCCCTGCGGACAACCCAGCGCTCCAGCATCAAGTTGAAACGCTCATGCGCCGCCGGCCTGTCGTGCCAGGCGCTGCCGCACCACGGGTCGCGAAAGTCGGCTACAAGCGGCCTCTTCAGAAGAACGGACGTGGCGGCTGCGACAAGATGACTCGTCCATCTCGGTCCCGAACTGTATATCACCTGCGGAGGAAGCCGAGCGCCCTCTTTCATCGCTGCTCTCACTGCGGGAAGAAACCAGCCGCACCGACCGTCGGGCGTGTGAAGCCACATTGAAAGCCAGTCCACGGCTTGTCGAAAAACGCGCCGTCGCTTCTGGCTCGCGCCATCGGCTGACGCATTCTGTGCGGGCATCAGCGAAGACGCCGCTGGCTTCCACGGGCGCAGCACCCGCGAGGCCAGCACCGGCAGGTCCGGCGCAGCCGTGCGAATCACCCGAACCTCCTGGGGCACATCGGCAAGCATCTGCTCGTCCAGCGGCTCATCTTTCCGCAGGCAGGTCGTTATGACCGTCACGCGCCAACCCGTCTGCACCAGTCGCCGGCACAATGCAACCGTACGATGAACCCCCACGACATTCGCCGGAGGAAACATGTCCACAATGATCATCGCGCGCATTGGCTTCATGCCGCCTCCCATGCGTGCCTGACGCTTCTACCAACCGATGCGACTATGCGCTGACGGTCGTGAAGCGGAACGATCATCAACCAGAACAAAGGAACGAACGCCAGCACTGACGCGGCCACTCTGGCGAAGAACCATGCCCATGTTTCGGGTAGCGGCACGTCGGATATGAGAAAGGCAGCCATCGCGAAAAGCCCAGCCGTGGGCATCCAGTAAGCGGCCGTTTGCGAGACGTACGTTCTGGCGTCGAACTTGAGCACCTTGAGCGCTTCTCGTGGGATGAGAATTGCGGAAATGGCTATGATCGGCAACGAGTGCGCCCACGCCATGCCCTCGAGCCCCAACTTCAATCCGCCAGCAAGAAGAAGAGCCAGAACAGTGTCCACCGCCGCCTGAACGAGTATCACCACCGCTAGAAACGAGACCCTGCCCGCGCCAATGACAACCGCGCCGCACGCCTGGTTGGACATTCCCGCCAGGCCCCCAAGGCCCAGAATAGGCAGTAACGGACCTGCATTCTCAGCTACCGTCGCGCCGTAGAAGTTCCTCAGAAACTCCGGGCCAAGAGTCACTATGCCGATTGTCGTCAGTACGGCAAAGCCCATGACCATTCGTGTGACATGCGGCACAAACTCGCGAAGCTCGCCCATTCTTCCCGCCGATAGCGACTGCTGGATCCTCGGCGTGAAAACCGTGCCGGCTCGTTGAACAAAACTGTAGCTGTACTCCAGAAGCATTTTGCCAAGCGAATAGTAGCCCACGGCCGGTATGCCAATCAGCCAGGCGATTATGAGCGAGTGCGAATACTGCACGATTCGCACGCCCGTCGTGCTGAAGAAACACGGCACGCCGAAGCGAAGCAACTCGACCATTGTCTTCATTCTGACGTCACGCAATCTGGCCCTGCCTGTGCGGGCGACTCGGCGGCTGAAGGCCCACCCGCAAATGCATCCCAACGAAGAAGCGCAGACCAGGGCAACGCCCATGCCCAGAAGTCCCGCGCCAATGCTCAAGGCGAAGATCACTCCGCCAGTCTTCGTCACGCTGGTGGTTATCTCCACGATGTTTCGAAGGTCGTATCGCTCGTGCGAATCCAGTAGCGAATTGAACACCGCGCCTATCGACGTTATGCCCAACGTGCAGGCAGCCAGAACCACCGTCAGGCGAACCTCAGAGAGCAGTTCGAGTGATATCTTCGGGAAAATGCGGTGAAAGAACACCGCCAGGATCGAGCCGGCAAAGAACAGGACTATCGTCATCATTATGAAAAACGCCAGGCTGGTGCTCAGCACCTTGGCGACTTCATCGTATTGCTTTCTGCCCAGATGCCAGTTGTAGTAGCGGTACAAGGCGGGTCTAAGACCCATGTCCACCATGCCCAGGTATCCGGTTACCGAAAGCACCAGGCTCCAGACACCGAATCGTTCGTCTCCAAGCGCTCTAAATGCGTACCACGATCCAACCATCACCAGAGCGAGGTTGATTGCATGTCCGGACCAGTTGGCGGCGATGTTCCGAGCATAAACGCGAGTCTTGCTCATCAAGTCTCCATATTCTTCCGAACGAATTCTACGCGCAGCCGGCGCGCGTAATGTCCGACTCGCGCGTATTTGCGTTCTCGTGGGGAGTTTGCAGCGAAGACTGATCAAGCGCCTGCCTTATGGCTCGCACTTTGGCGGGCCACGTCTCGTCGGCCATCGCTTTCATGCGACTGAGCTTGCAGGATGAGGGCAGACGGAGGCATTTCTCGATCGCCGCTTCAAACGACGCGGGATCATCCGCGATTGACACCATCGGCTGATAACGCATCACCTCCGGCAGAGGCGTTGATATCACCGGCAGGCCGGCGGCGAGGTATTCTCGCAGCTTTATCGGGTTCACCGCCCTGGTCAGTTCGTTGATTCGGAACGGAATAAGGCCCGCGTCCAGGTGTCTGCACCACGCGGGCAGTTGGGCGTAAGGCCGCTGTCCGACAAAGCGCATATTGGCAAGGTCGGCGAAAGGCGACAGATCGATTGTCGAGTCGCCTATGAACACAAACTGCCATTCAGGACGCCGTTGGGCGACCTTAGCGACAAGATCAACATTCACCCAGTCGCGAATCAGTCCAAAGAATCCCAATCGCGGCCGCGGAATAGCTGCAAGTTCCGGCGGCTCGTCAAGGGCTTCATTCACAGCCCGGCTGAAGTGATCGAAGTCTACTCCGTGCGGCACAAGCATTGTGTTGGGATTGAGCTTCGCCTTGGCCTCCTGAAGGGCCAAGGACGTTGTCACCACCAGGTGTGATCGCAGGCATAGTTGGGCCTCATCTTTCAGCACCTGGTTACGGTCATAGCCGCTGAAGCAGGCGAAATCGTCGACGCAGTAATACAGCACTCGCTCTTCGCCGAAATGCCCAAGCGCATAGGCGATATCGGGCGTAAAAGACCACACGTGAATCTGCGCGGGCGGCAGCATGGACAGGGCTTTCTTCACCTGGCGCACAAGAAGCATGCGGTTTGTTCGCCGCACTATCGGCGAGGCGGGCAGCGGAACGACCAGCGGCGTGAGAACCCACAGATTGGGCCGCGGGTGCTCCAGACCGGTGAACACCTGGCGTATCTTGCGTAGAATGCGCGACGCATCGGCGACGTTCGCCTGCGGCGCGCGGGAGGCGTGATAGTTCACCCACAGCACGCGGTTGTCCTCGGCAAGCAGGTGAGCAACGTGGTGTTTGCTCGTCGGCGGCGCGTCGTAGCCGCTGGCGAAGCAGACGATATTTCGTCCTGATATCAAGCTCGTTTCTCCCCGCAAGGCATCGAACAACCGTGCGGCGCATCTCCGGCAGCCAGCATGCAGGCCTCCATGAGCGGTTCAAGCCGGGCAGACCAGGAGAAGGATTCCTCAACCCGCCGCCTGGCCCGCATGCCAATGCCGGCGCATTGCTCGGGATGGTCAAGCAGGCCGGCTATGAGATCTATCCATTGGGCGGGTTCATCCGCGCACAGCGCTTCATGCCCGGCGGCGATTTCCAGAGACTCAAGCGCGGCTCGGGTCGCCACCACAGGTTTAGCCATCGCCATAGCTTCAAGAATCTTGTTCTGCACTCCCCTGCCCAGCCGCATCGGTGCGACGGCGACGGACGCCCTGGCGATATACGGCCGGACGTCGTCCACCGTGCCCGTCATGACGATTCCGTCAATATGCGAAAGAACCTGCACATCCCGGGCGGGATTGCGCCCGACAACGTGAAACGTCAGGTCGGCGAATCTTGACTTCAACCGCGGCCAGACGTTGCGGGCGAACCAGCAGACCGCCTGGCGATTGGGCAAGTAGTCCATCGTGCCGGTGAAGACAATGTCATGATGGTCTATGGGGTCGCTGCGCGGCGCGAAGTACTCGACGTCAACTCCATTGCCCAGGGCATGGATGCCAACGTGCGGAGAATTGGCGGCCTCGCCGGCGCTGACGCAGAATACGCGCCTGCAATGGGCAATGGCCCGCTTCTCCAGTTTGCGCACTCTGCGGCCCTCGATGTTGTAAAGCAGTCGCGCCGGCCCGCGGCAGTTCCCGCCGAAATTGAGCCACTTCTCACTGTCGACGTCCACGAAGTCCATCACGGCCGGGACATCAGGCAGATGCGCCGCCAATGGCAGAACGCTGCTGCAATAGGCGAACAGAACGTCGAACGCCCGCGCCTCATGAGCGGCTAGTATCCGTCGCAGAAGACGCCTGCTGGCGAAATAACCTTCAGTCGCCGACCTGCCGGTGGCCAGGGCGGCCGCGGCGCCAAGCATCGGCAGCCTCAGACGCTCCACAATCACTCGGCACTTGTCGCCAAGCTCCAATGCTGCGCGCTCTTCCTCCTCGCCACGCGCAAGCGCCGCCAGCGTGACGCTAAATCTTCGCGACAGCATCAGCAACTGGTGGTGGGCTCGCACCCGCTCGCCTTTGTCCGGCGGGTGCGGAACCTTGTGTGCCAGAAAGAGCAGGTGCTTCATTGTTCTAAGAGCATTTGTATATATAGCTTGGAATTAGCGATTTCTGGTGCGTCAGCACTAATCCTCCGATCTTGATGTTGGTTGCCTCCAGCGCCTTTATGGCGTTGGCGACGGATTCTCGCCTGGTCTTGTGCATCCTCACGACAAGCAGCGCCTGGTCCGCAACTCTGCCGATTGCCGCCGCGTCGGACACGAGATTGATAGGCGGCGTGTCCAGCAACACGTACTCGTACTGGCAACGAAGATCGCGAATCACGTCCTCGACCTCCATCTGCGCCAGCAGTTCGCCGGCGTTCCTTCCTCTGGTGTAACCGGCCGTCAGGATCGACAGGTTAGGATACGCCGAAGACTGGATCGCCTCGGATACTCTCGACGTGCCGTCCAGAACCTCGGCGAAACCCGGGCCTTTGCGGCAGTTGAGCATCTGAGCGACTTGCTTCTTGCGGAAGTCGCAATCAACCACGACGACCCTGTTCTCCTGCCGTGCCGCAAGCACGATAGCAAGATTCAGGCAGGTCACCGTCTTTCCTTCACCCGCATCCGCCGACGTGATCATCAGTGAAAGCTTGCCCGCGCCGCCGGCCAGAAGCCTGGCGCACAGCGTGCGGTACTGCTCGGTGATCTCGTGGTTCTGCGAGTGGTGGGCGATAATGACCTCGGCGTACTTGGCATTTCTGGACACCACCGGCCGCTGCTTGGGTTGAGCCGGCGATTTGCCCACTGCCTGCGCAACCGTTGATGCACGCTCCGCCGGTTTGGCGACTTCCGGCCTCGGCGGCGATGCCTGCGACGGACGGTTCTTTGGAAGCAGCACTGCCAGACGAGTCTTGGGCGGCTCTTCGCTGTCGGGCGCTGGGGCGGGCGTCTGAGAAGGAAGCGGCACTCGAACATGCAGCGAATGCTGCGATTCGGGTTCCTGTTTCTTCATGGCATTTGACACATTGCCCATTTGCAACTCCTATTCCGCCAGCGGCGCAGGCTGACCCTGCACCGACGTTTTCAGGTTCCAACATGTCATTTCCCGCAACACCTCGGTGATGATCGCTCGGTCTATGCACTGAAGATTCCGGGCGAACCCCACCAGCAAGGCGTTGTCGCACAATATGTTCACCAGCCTCGGTATGCCGTTCGTGGCGGCGAACACCTCGGCAAGGGCCTCCTGCGAGAACTGGGCCACAGGTTGACCGTCAATCGAAGCCACTCGCAGGCGGTGGCCGATGTAGGCATGAGTGTCGTTGCTGGTCAGGTTTCCAAGGTGGTAACTCAGGACGATTCGCTGCCTGAGCGACTCCCACTGTGGCTCCTGAAGCCGCTGCTGAAGCTCGGGCTGACCGATGAGCACGATTTGAATCAGCCGCTGCCCGTCCTGCTCGAAGTTCCACAGCAGCCGGATCTCCTCCAGCGCCTTCTGGCTTAGATCCTGGCATTCATCCAGGATCATCGCCACCAGGCGGCCGCGGTTGTGCATCCTGATAAGGTGTTGCTCGAGTTCCTCGACAAGACGTAGCGTGTCGATGTCAGTTTCCAGATTCATTCCCGCGGCGGCCGCCAGGGCTCGCAACAGCTGCTTGCCGCTTTGAGGCGGATGGCGAACCACGGCAGTGGTGCAGCCGGGGCCAAGCCTGTTCGCCAGTACGTGGCCCACGAACGTTTTACCGGCGCCAACCTCGCCCGTGACCATCACCATGCCCTTGCGCTGTTCTATCGTGTATTGCATGTTCGCCAGCGCTTCGGCGTGTATCGAGCTCTGGTAGAAATACCGCTCGTCGCACGCGAGGCTGAATGGAAACTCTTTAAACCTGTAGAAGCTCAAGTACATTGATCAGAGATCCTTCAAGAAACTGACCGCCGGTTGATAGAATTCACGATTCACGTACTGGAGGGGCGCGGTCTTCCATTCGACGTATTTGCGGGGGTTGTTCAGCCGAAGCATGATGCTCATAATGGAAAGGCCCATGACCAGCAACAAGACCGCCGTGACCAGCGGCCTGAACGTCCACCGCTTAAGCCCCCGAATGGTCTTGACTCTGGCCGGCACAATCTCGGCGATCACGCCATGAACAGGCAGCTCGAAATAGCATGCCGCGTCCTCGGCGGTCATGATGGAACGGTCAAGCGTCTTGAGCGCGACGATGACGATGCCCACCGCGCCGGCGGCGCCGGCAAGCATCAGCCCAAGCACGTGCGTCATTTTCGGCCAGGACGGGAACAACTGCTCGTGCGCGGGCTGGACGGTCTTGAGATACGTGAGCCTGTTGTTCACTGCGGCGGCAAGAGCCACCTCGGCGTCCTCAAGCCGCTCACGCCAACGCTGGGTTATCAGCCGATGTTCTTCAAGATTCGCATTAAACCGAAGATACTCCTGCCGAAGCGGCCCAAAATTGGCCCATAATGATTCGTATGCCGGCATGAGAGACTCAAGGCGAGCCAAATTTCTGCCGCCCACTTCCACCTGCCATTGAGCCGCCTGAATCGCCGACACAACGTCAGTGGGAACATCTATCGGGGCAAACACCCGTTCACTGACAATTTCGGGAGGCGTTTCCTCTATCAGCTTCTCGCTTTCGGCGATCTTGGCTCTCAGCGCTATCACCAGCGGGTGCTTCTCTGTCTTGCGCTCTCGCCACAGCGCCACATCTAGTTCCTCCTTGAGCCTGTTGACCTGCTCTCGGAGCCTCAGCAGTTCGGGGTTGATCTGCTTGACGACCTGTGCCGGCTGGGTGTCGGGAATCGTGCCGCCGTCGCGCAGCCGCTCAAGCTGCTCGATGCTCCGCCTGCCCACTTGCTGCTCATGCCGCAGTGTGTCAATGCTTGTGCGAGCCTGCTGAATTCTCTCCTGAAGCGCCAGGAGATCCGTTGGAAGCATTCCGCCGTGTTCGGTCTCGAACTGTATCTGGCGGCGGGTGAGATCCTGAAGGGTTTTGTCGCAATCGTTGACCTTGGCAAGAAGGAAGTCGTGCTGTCTTTTCAGGCTGTTTCGCAGCGTTTCGCAGGTGCGTTCGGTGTATTCAGAAACCAGTTCATTAGGCAGCTTCTCTGCCAGCCAAGGGTCGTGCCAGGTGAAGCTGATGGAAACAAGGTCTTCTTTTAGCGACCTGGCCTCCCATCGCACGTCGAGGCCGCGCATCACCTGCTCGACCAGTTGCTGTAGCTGTGCCCTGCCCTCGATGGTCAGTTGCCCCTCGACGTCGTGGGGCAGACCCTTGACTAAACCAAGATTCTGGATGCCCTTCTCCACGGCGTTGTACCCTGTCAGGTCGTGGCGAAGGCGTTCTTTAATCGTGCCGAAGGAATCTTTGCTGCTTCGCGAGATTTGTTCGGCGGCGGATTCCAGGCCAAATTCGAAAACCGCGGTGCCCGTGTATCTCAGTGGCAGGAAATGCGCGATGATCACGACTGCTGTGGCGCATACTCCGGCGACGAGTGTCAGTAGCCACCTATGCCCCAGCAGAAGCTTGAGCATGTCGGCTGGGTATGATTTTTCGGCATGTTGCATCGTTCGTCCTCACTCGAGATCATCACGAATGACATTGGGCGTAACGATGGTCTCCGCGGCGGGTCGTATCGGGAACAACAGAGACTGAATCGCCAGTCCAACAGCGGCCAGCGGATTTGGCCTTACATATATGACGTCATTGGGTAGAAGCATTATGTTGTTGGAAAGATCGCCCGTTTCGACCATCGCCATCATGTTGATCCGCAGTTGATGCCTTGGTCTGTCGGGGTCCTCGGGCCTTATGCCGGAATGGGCATAGTCTTCCGGATTGATTTCCGCCTTTACGCCGCCTTCTTGCGGCGGGGGAGCGCGGACAACGCTGATGCGTTCAGGCCATGCCAGAAAAGTCGGCTGGGCCTGGGCAAGCGCGTCCAGCAGAGTGTCATGCCCAGTCCATGGGTACGGTCCTGGGCGAGCCACCTGTCCAAACACGAAGAATCGTTGCGAGTTGTAACCCAACACCTGGACGTTGGCGTCGACTTCGTCATAGTACTGCTGGGCGGCCTCGCGTATGGCGGTCTCGATTTCGGCGGGGGTGGAACCGGCAACGCAAAGTTCCCCAAGCAGAGGCAGGTTTATCCTTCCATCGGGACGAATCTGCGTTTGCAGATTGTTGATCTCCGCCACTCGTTGGGACGTCACCAGCAGGACGTCCGGCGGCAGGACCCGATATTCCGCGCCGCTTACAGGAGTTCTGTGCTTGAGCAGGAAGTTATTAACCTCCCTTGCGTCATAGCAGCCGCCTGAGGCGCCTGCCAGCAAGATGAACGTCCAGGCAACCGCACATCTTCTTCGCGGGCACATCTCGTTCTCCCTTTTCGACTAGCAATTGTAGTCTTCAAATTGACTGCCTCGCGGGCGCAATTGCGCACGACGTGACATCTCCGTTTTCGAGCGGAACACGACGCAGAAATATTCCCGCCCTGCGTCCGTCCTCTGACGTGCGAAATGCTAGGCACGCATGTTGCCCGGTTTCAAACAATCCTGAAAAAGACTGCATTAATCTCATCGGCCGGGGCTTGCCCCGAGTTGCCGGCCGATTTGAAAAGGCGATTCGGCGCTCCCTATACTGCAACGGGGCAGTGCAAGGAGTCGCTCTCTGTGTTCATAAGAATTGCCCCAGTCAAGGCAGGCGGCGCATTGAGGTTTTAACGCATGATTCCAACCATCAGCATTGGTTTGCCAGTGCATAACGGCATGCCTTACCTGCAAGAGGCGGTGGAGTCGCTATTAGCCCAAAGCAGGACTGATTTTGAGCTGATTATCTCGGACAATGCGTCCTCCGACGCAACCCAGGATCTGTGCGCCGCACTGGCGGCCAGTGACAAGCGGATCATCTATCACCGTAGCGACCGCAACAAGGGGGCCGCGTGGAATTTTAACAGGGTGTTCGCGCTGTCGCGGGGCAAATACTTTCGCTGGGCGGCGCATGACGATCTTTGCCACAAGGATCTTCTTTTGCATTGCGCCGAAGCCCTTGAGGCCGACAAGAACATGGTTCTTGCATATCCCCGCACGGCAACCATAGACGAATCCGGCAGGCCGACGCGATTGGCGGGGCATTGTATCGACGTCTCCAACGCCCGCGCGTTCAGGCGGTTTGGCAGCCTGATCTGCGTGAATCACGCTTGCCTTCCCGTATTTGGATTGGTGCGGCGAGAAGCGCTGGCAAAAACAAGACTTATAGGAAGCTACGTCGCCAGCGATCGCGTGCTTCTTGCGGAGCTAGCCCTTCATGGTCGGTTTCACGAAGTGCCAATAGTGCTTTTTTATCACAGGGAGCATCCAAAAAGGTCAACCAGGGCGCATAACATGCAATCCAGGACGGCATGGTTCGACCCGAGCAAGGCCGGAGGAGTGGTCTTCCCCAACTGGAGATTGCTTAAGGAATACACGTGTTCGCTGAGAAGATCGCCGCTTGAGCCTGGCGAACGATCTATCTGCTGGTTCCAGTTCCTGCCATGGATCGCGGCCAACTGGAGGGGAATGATCGAGGATGTGCTCGCAGGCGTCAAACGACTGCTGCCCAGCCGGGTTCCACCCGCGTAGGAAAACGACCTTATGGATTCGCTTCAACCACAGATGAGCGACATCGGGGTAATCGGCCTTGTGCCCGACCAATGGCAAGCCCCGTGGATGCCCCGGCATCACGTCATGAGCCGGCTTGCAAAGTACTTTCGCGTGGCCTGGTTGAACCCCCGGCTGTCACCGCGTGACAAGCTCGATGCAGCCCGTCTGCACTCATCGGGGCTTGAACAGCCACAGGGCATGCAGGTGATCCAGCCGGGATGCATGCTTGCTCACCTGGGCAGGTACGACTTCCTGCGAAGAATGCTGCAGCGCCAACGCCTGAAGGGTGCTGCTCGACTGCTGAGCACAACGGGATGTCGAAGGATAATCCTCTATGTGTGGCGGCCGGAGTTCGAACCCGCCCTGGACATGATCTCGCACGACTTGAGCTGCTATCACATTGACGACGAATATACCTTCGCCGATCAAGAACAGCCCATGAGCGAAGTCGAGGCCAGACTGCTTGCGAGAGTGAACCAGGTGTTCATCCACTCGCCGGGACTGATGGCCAAGAAAGGCGGCATCAACCCCAACACCCAATATGTCTCCAACGGCGTTGACTATCCAGCCTATTCATTCTCTGCGCCAGAGCCGGACGATCTTGCCAAGGTGCCCCGCCCGAGGATCGGATACGTCGGGTACATCAAAAGACAGCTCGATCTGGACCTGCTGCTGGCGCTGGCTCGCAAGCACTCCAACTGGTCCTATGTGCTTGTTGGACCTGTGAATGAATCCAGGTTGTCGCAGGAAGAGCTGTCCGTGCTGGATTCGCTCAAGAAGATGACGAATGTTTACTTTCTCGGCGGCAAGACGGTTCCCGAATTGCCCGCTTATGTTCAGCACATGGACGTGTGCCTGCTGCCTTACCGGGTTAACGACTACACCAAGTTCATATACCCGTTGAAGCTGCATGAGTACTTGGCCACGGGCCGGCCCGTTGTGGGATCGATGATACGCACGCTCAAGGAATACGCTGACGTCGTGCGGCTGGCTGCGGATACGGATGACTGGTCGGATGCAATTACCGACGCCCTCCGGCCGGCGGCAAACGCTCCGGCGCTTGTGGCGCATCGTCGCAGCGTGGCAAGCAAGTACGACTGGAACCTGCTCGTCGCCGAGATAGCACACACGCTGTGCCTGAGATTGGGCAGCGAGTACGCCGAGAGATTCGAAAAGCTCCGTCTGGACTTCGATTCTCGCGTTCATGTGAAGAGTCTCGGCGCAAGCGGACAAAGCTGCAAGCTCAGCATGCGTCAGAAGGTTTGACGGCGGCCCAGGCCTAACCATGCGCCGCCGCATTCGTGCCTACAATTCGGTTGTTAAGGCCCAAACGAGGTTCAAGCAGAGGGAGACGCGCCAATGAAAGTGGCTGTTCTGGCCGGCGGTGTCGGCTCGCGCCTGGCCGAAGAGACCGAGGTTCGACCCAAGCCGATGATCGCCATTGGCGACAAGCCAATCCTGTGGCACATCATGATGCACTACTATCACTATGGATTCAACGAGTTCGTCATCGCCCTGGGATACCGCGGCCAGGATATCAAGCGGTACGTTCTGGATTGCGCGTCGATGGACTGCAACCTGACCATAAGCATGCTGGCCGGGCAGGTGCGCAAGCATGGCGGAGGCATTCCGGACTGGCACATCGATCTGGTTGACACGGGCTTCGATACGATGACGGGGGGACGAATTAAACGCCTCAAGCCGTTTCTGAACAACAGCACCTTCATGCTTACCTGGGGCGACGGCGTGAGCAACGTGAACCTTCGCGAGTTGCTTGCGTTTCATCGAAGCCACGGCAGGCTGGCGACGGTTACCGCGGTTCGCCCCCCCGCCAGGTTCGGGCATCTGGCGTTCGACGGCGACAAGGTTGTTGAATTCAGCGAAAAGCCACAGGCAAGCGAAGGCTGGATTAACGGCGCGTTCTTCGTTCTTGAGCCGAGGGTGCTGGATTACATCGAGGGCGACCACACCCAATGGGAGCGAGAACCAATGGAGATGCTTGCCAGAGAAGGCCAACTGATGGCCTATCGCCACCAGGGCTTCTGGCAATGCATGGACACGCTGCGAGACAAGCGTCTGCTGCAGGAATTGTGGAACAGCGGCAAGGCGCCCTGGAAGACATGGAGTGATTCATGAACGTCATGGTGACAGGCAACCTCGGATACATCGGCAGCATACTGACAGGCATGCTGCGAGCGCGCGGTCATCGCGTCACAGGCCTCGACAGCGACTTGTACAGGCGCTGCACTTTTGGCAGACCCTGGCGCGACCCGTTTCGCACCATTATCAAGGACATCCG
>JAAYCO010000241.1 GCA_012729725.1 Planctomycetota bacterium | reverse complement strand
TGGCGTAGCTGTCGCGGTACGCGTCGTGGGTGGTGGTGGTGCGGCTGCTCAGTACGCCCGACGCGTGCCGGGTCTCGTCCACCTGCAGGCGGTGGGCCTCGCTGGCGGTGGTGAGGCTGATGTCGCGACTCACCACAACGACGGCGTCGGGCGACATACTGCGCAAACGAATACGCCGTCGGTACATGCGACGGCGTGCGGCGGGCGTTTGCGATGGAGGTGTGTTCGGCATGCGGAAATTCGCCGGCTAACCTGTCTACTTCGATGACGGGTCAGAGCCCCGCCCTACGGCTGCCTATTGCATCCACTTCGGGCCAGATAAATCTGGCCCTTGCGTTCACCAAAGCTGTACCACTCGATCTGCTTTGGCTTCGAACCAGGCGGTACTCTTGCGATGAACTTGTTGCTGCCACGCTCGAAGGTCACGATACGGCCATCCTCACTGTCCGTGCGGCGATAACCTTCGTGTTCGAACTCCAACTGCGCCTGTTCCCATGTTGACTTCTGCCCAAATAGGCGAAGCAAGAAGAACAGCGAAGCGAACAGAGCTGGCAACGAAAGGGTCGCAATAAGTGCGTCCGACCAACCGTTACTGCCTATATTGCTTACGAGAATACTGCCGCCTTTCAGCGCCCAAACGGTAAATAGCATGCAAATGAAGAAAAACGCTCCAACTGCAGCGCCATACAAAATTGCCTTGAGGTAACTGACCCTGGCAAACATTCCGCCGAGGTGCGGTCCAGCCAAGCCGCCCAGCACGCCTGCGATCAGCATGTCGATCATGGGCCATCCTCCGTTGTGTCGTGCTGACTGCTTTCCTGCTGGGCATTGGGCGAAGGCTGATTGTTTTGCCCATCCCGATGATCCACGTAGGCACGCCAAGCTTGATTGCCCCCCACGCTCCCCACCACGGCGTTTGTCCTCAGCACTTGTCCCTCCACGGTTTGCAGGCTTGGGATGAGCCTCGTCGGCAGACCCATGTTGAACAATGCCGTATTGACGGCAAAGCCTCCAACAGCCCCGATAGCCAACGACCCCACAAACTTGTCCGATGAGAACTGCGGCGAGAATGTTTCAAAGAATGGTGTGCCGTTCCATGTCAATTGCCACGCCGCATCCGCGGCAATCGGACCTGTGTAGAACAATCCGCCAACAGCAGCCCCAGTCCCCGCGCTAGTTGCCATCGCACTAGCGGTCAACGTCGGCACGTTGTTAACCGCTTGCACCCTACCCGCATTGATAGCAGATTGTGTCGTCAGCGTCCCCAACACCGTGGGAGCAAGCACCAATCCCGCACCTGCAAGCGCCGTTGCCCCCTGACCGAAAAGCAAGATACGTGAATCCCTGGCAACCTCGTTATCAGCCCACGCCAACAACTGCGGCTGATGCATGTACCGAAGCGTATCGACGTCCACGCCGCTTCGGGCAATCGCGTTGTACATCTGCGTGAACGCAGCAACGTCAGCGCTCAACTCATTGCTGAATACGCCCCGATTGTTGTACTCCGCATCATCGGCATGGAACGCCGTTCCCCAGCCATAGGACTGCCGATTGCTCTGCAGGAAGAACTGGGCGGCCTCATCCACATCCGTACCGAAGTGCACATTCGCCACGGCATCCACCTGCGCTGCAGCCTCCCGCATCAATCTGGCCTGGGCCTCTTGTATCTGGGCAAGCGTCACCTCGTCGCAACCACACAGCGCCCGGGCAAACTCCTCGGCAAGTTCGCCGATCAGGTTGATTTCATCCGGATGCAACTGCCGATTGAACTGCTCGCCATGCAGCGCCGTCGCCGCACCGCTGCTGCCACCGATGGCGGCGCCCACGGCAAGGCTGCCCAGTTCCATCAGGCTGCGGCCTTCCGGTGAGTTCGGGTCGATGTCGTTGTCGCGCAGGTAGTCCTGCATGGCATTGGTCGCCAGCTGGCTGGCTGCCGCGCCGGTGGCGCCTTGCAGCGCATTGCCGCCACCCAGCGCCGCCATGCCCGCACCCACGAGGCCATGCAGCGCAGCACGCTCGGGACTGCCTTCCTCCCAGCCCATGCGACCGGCAAGATCGCCCGCCGCCTGGAACCCGACCTCACCCGCGACCTGCCCCATCTCCATGCGTTCCTGCACCCGCTGCAGGTCGAAGATATCCCGCAAGCCATCCTGTTGCAGTTCGGTCACGCTGCGATCAAGGTTCGCCAGTGCACTCTCGTCTCCATCGCGGATCTCGATGGTGCCGGCACTGATCCCCGATCGGGTCGTGCTGCCGATGCTCTCGTCCTGCGACACGCCCAGGCCGGGACTGACCCCACCCGACC
>JAAYCO010000240.1 GCA_012729725.1 Planctomycetota bacterium | reverse complement strand
GGGTGCAGGCTCAAGGCCTTCCACACCTACGCCTATCCCAATGCTCTGAAGCGACAGGTGCTTGATGCATGCTCGCCGTCAACCTCGTCTGTAGATCTCATCTGCCGCTTGAACTTCGCGCTGGGCGAGCTGTTCGCCGCGGCAGTCGTTCGCCTTGCCCGGCAATCGCGGATACCACTGCGCTCGATAGACCTTATTGCGTCGCATGGGCAGACGATTCACCACCTGCCGCCAAGAAAGCACAAGAGCGGCTCGACGCTTCAGATAGGCGAACCATGCGTCATCGCCGAGCGAACGGGCATTACCACGGTCGCAGACTTTCGGCCCAGAGACATTGCTGCCGGGGGACAGGGCGCGCCGCTCGTGCCCTTTGCCGATCATGCCCTGTTCACGCACCCGAGACTCAACCGGGTGCTGTGCAACATCGGCGGCATAGCGAACATCACCTTCCTTCGGGCCGCCGGCCGGCTGGAAGAAGTGATAGCATTCGACACCGGGCCGGGCAACATGATCATGGACGCCCTCATAACGGGCATCACTAATGGTCGGCGGCACTATGACAACGGCGGCAGGCTTGCATCAAAGGGCGTTGCCAACGCGCCGGTGCTTCGCGATCTTCTTAAGCACCCCTACCTGCGACGCCCGGCGCCGAAGACCACCGGCCGGGAGGAATTCGGCGCGGATTTCGCCGCCGGGCTTCAGGAGCGATGCCGTCAACTGGCGCTTGCGCCCGAGGATGTCATGGCCACCGCGTGCGCCTTCACCGCCAAGACCATCGAACTGGGCTGCCGGGCGCTTAAACGTCCCATTGATGAGATGATCCTTTGCGGCGGCGGATCGAGAAACCATCACCTTGTTGGCCTGCTGCGGCGAGAACTGGCCCCAACGCGCGTGCTGGTGATGGACGATCTTGGCCTTAACGCCGACGCCAAAGAGGCCGTGTCGTTCGCGATACTCGGCGAGCGGACAATTCGCGGCATGGCCTCCAACACACCTTCAGCCACGGGCGCCAACCGGCCCGTTGTGCTGGGAAAGATTGTGCCAGGAAGATGACCGACAGAAGCAAGCTCAGCACAGAGAGACGCAATCCCCGCAGCCGGGGCATAGATCAGAAGGATTCCCTGGGCATAGTCGACATCATGAGCTCCGAAGATGCCGGCGTCGCAGCCGCCGTTCGGAGAGAGCGCAGACGCATCGCAGCCGCGGTTGACATCATCGTGGGCCGATTATCCAAGGGGGGCCGGCTGATATACGTTGGCGCGGGAACCAGCGGCAGGCTTGGTGTTCTTGACGCATCTGAATGCCCGCCAACATTCAGCGTTCCCCGCACTATGGTTCAGGGCATAATCGCCGGCGGGCGGGCGGCGCTTGTTCGTTCCAGCGAGGGCAAAGAGGATATTCGAGCCGACGGCGAAGCCCAGATCAACCGCCGCAATATCTGCCCGTTGGATGTAGTATGCGGCATAGCTGCATGTGGCGTAACGCCGTTCGTACTGGGCGCCGTCGAGCGGGCCGCCGCACTGGGGGCGGGGACGATCTTCGTCACGTGCTCGCCGCAGGTGAAACGCAACGTGAATGCCGACGTTGTCATCTGCCCCAACACCGGGCCGGAGATTATCGCCGGCTCGACCAGAATGAAGGCGGGAACCGCGACAAAGATGGTGCTGAACATGCTGACGACCGCCTCGATGATCCGCATGGGCAAGGTGTACGACAACCTGATGGTTGATCTTCGCGCGACCAACGACAAGCTGCGCGATCGCGCAAGCCGGATCATCCGGAGCATTGCCGGCGTATCCGCCAACGAAGCGGCGAACCTTCTGGAGCAGGCTCGCGGCGAAGTGAAAACGGCAATAGTGATGCACAGACGAAGAGTTAACTATGCTCAGGCGCGACGGCTGATCTCGGCTGCACAAGGCTCGCTCAGGGCGGTTGTTGACCCGTCGTCCCGCGAGTAGATCGTCAGCCCGCGCGGAGGCTGCTTGCCCCGGCCGGTCAGAAGGCCGACGGCATATCCCGTGATGACGCAGATAACCAAGCCCAGCAAGCCCATCAGCATGTCATCCACCGGCAGGATATTGCGGTTGAAGAATATGAACAGCATGATCGCGGCGCTGACGCCCGCGCCGCTCAGAGCCCCCAGCGAGCCGCATCGCCTGGCGAAAATGCCCAGCACAAACATGCCCGCCAGCGGCCCTCCAAAGAGGCCAAGCACGCTAATGAAGAAATTATACATGGACTCTATGGCATGGAATGACATAACCACCGCCGCCCCGGTGCCGGCGGCGCCGACCACCAGCGTCAGGATTCTGGCGAACATCAGCATGTTGCGTTCGCGCACAAGGCCAAAACGCCGGACAAAGTCGGTCGTCGCCGCGGCGCATATCGAGTTCACGCCGCTGTCTATCGTGCTCATCGAGGCTGCGAAGAGCCCCGCGACAAGCAGTCCCGCCATGCCGGGCGGCAACTGACGGGCGATGAATTCCGCGAACACCACCTTGTTCTCGGGGGCGATCGCGGGGTTCTGTGAATAGAACGCCCACAGCGACGTGCCGATCATGAAGAACAGGAACGCTATGGGAATTCCGCCGATCGCACTGGTCCAGAGGGCTGCCTTGGCCTGCCTGACGCTCGGCGTAGACATGTACCGCTGAACCAACTGCTGGTCGGTCGCGTAGACATTGAAGTT
>JAAYCO010000239.1 GCA_012729725.1 Planctomycetota bacterium | reverse complement strand
GCGCCCCGCGGAACGTCCGTTACATCTGTTCCGCCCGCGGCTGGGGCCCGCCGGCCGCCGTTTGATGCCGCGAATCGCCTTGACCTACGTGCAGGCTCCATTTGGTGTCGCGCGTAACTCCTTTGGGCACATGCACTTGCAAATTTGGTGTCGTTTTTCGCCCACTGGCGTTCGCCACCGTCCTGATCTCCCGCTATCGGGAAGGTCCTCCGCAGCCGGCCTGATCTCAGATAACGCCAGTTGTCGCCCTTCGGCGGCCTGGCAGGCATGCGGCTCCATTTGGTGTCGCGCATAAACCCTTATATTGAAAAGGCTTGTAGATTTGGTGTCGTTTTTTTGCCCCATGGCGTCGGCACTGACACTCTTGCCGGTGGCGGGGGCGGTAATCGCGGCTTGGCCGCCCGCCCGCAGCCTCGTTTTGTGTGGCTTGGCGGGTGTATCGGGGCTGGGGCTAAACCCCGGCAGAGGCGCGTATCGGGGATTCTGCACCGGTTTCATCATGTTCCACAGGAACATGCAGATGCGATAGAGAATGACGTTCTCGAGGCCCTGCCTTTTCTCGTCGGCCATGGCATAATCCCTCAAGATCAGTGGCCGTCATTGTACCGCGCGGTCCCGCGGATGTCCAGTATGCATTTCGATACTCAGACATGAAGAACCGCCCGCCGGCCGCCGTCATCGAGAGGGCATCAGGGCGTTGGCCATCATGCGGACATCCTCGTCTTTGTCTTGAGCAAGGTAGTCCATTACCGTGTTCTGCCCGCCGGCAATGCCCAGAAGCTCGGCAAGTCTTAATCTCACCAGTGGGCTGGGATCGTCGAAGCGGGCGCCCAGCAGTTTGAGCGTGGTGTAATCGTTCTGCATCTTCGTCTGGGCGGAAAGCATCTCCGCCCGCACGACGTCGGATGGATCCTTCAGCAGTTCGACCATCAGTCGAAGCAGAATCTGGCGCGATATTACACTCCTTCGCGCCGGGGTCACGTCCGCCGCGCCGGATGAAATCTGGCTTTCGTAATCGAGCATGGCGGCAAGCTGGCGGGCGGTTTTCATCTTCTGTTCAACCTGTCCGTACTGCACGAACCACGACAGGTGGCCAAGGTAAAGTTCGTACGCCTTCTTCCATTGATCGTCGCCAACCTGCGGACCGCCGGGCAGCACGCTGAGCCGTTTTATGGCGACGGGCTTTGCCTCCAACCCCTGCGCCCGGCTGATGACCCTGTTCTCGCGGAACATTGCGTCGGGAACCGCCGCTATCACCAGCGGAAACTCATCCGTCGGACGCTGTGCAAGCACTTGGCTCATTCTGCCAACGTCCAGGCGAATGACCGTCGAAACCGACTGCCCCGGCGCAAGGCTTGCCGGCGCGGGCAGCAAAGCTATCGGCAGATTTGCCAGGGGCGCGTCTATGCCCGCAATCGATGCGACAAACGCCACCTGCGGATTGATAATTCCATCCAAGCCCAACGGCGCGGCGATGGGCGATTTGTTCGTCAGTGTAACCTTCACATAGAGATTGTCGCCCACGGCGAGGGATACGGATTCGGCTTCAAGGCCCAGTTCAAGAAAATCGCCGGGCTTGCGGCACATTTCGAGCACGCGGAAGTCGAAACGTTCGGCCAGGGCGGCGGCCTCGGCTGCATGCTTCATCTCGCCAAGCTCAACGCCGTGAAGATCGGCAAGTATCTTCAACCGGCGGAACCCCGGCCCGCTTCTGGCTGCCGACGCGCCCTGCGCCAGCACTGCCTTGCCTTGTTCAATTCGGTCGCTCTTGAAATACCGCTCCGCAAGGAACAGGGCCGCGTATGCATCCGTCGAGACGAGCGGCAGCAGGCGCTCCTCGCCCGCGCTGGTGTTGCCAGTCAGAAGCTCTGATATGCCCAGGATGCGGATCACAACCGGATCGTCCGCCGCCACCGACGCCGGCCCGCGTATGTACGCCATGGCGCGTTCGGGCCTTGGCTGAGTTAGCAGGTAGAACCACGCAAGGTCGCGTGCGTATGCCGGCGAGCCGGTTGTCTCGCGGGCCTTGAGAATGTTCTCCAGTTCGTTGGTTGCCAGCGAGGCGTCCTCGTGCCGACCAAGCGCCTGGTTCGTCTCGATCAGAAGCGAGCGAAGATCGGTGTTGTATGGGTCATACCTCATGGCCTCGGTCAGCACGGAAAGGGCTTCCTCGGCCCGGCCGGCATCCAGCAGCGTGCTTGCGTACGAAGGTCCGAGGCGCGACATGACCTCGCGCGACTGCGACTGCTTCGCCAGCGTCCATCCGTGCTCGAAGAATCTCAGCGCCTGCTCATGCAAGCCCAGTTCGCCAAGCAGCGTGCCCACCGCGTGCGCCTGGTCGGTGCGGCGGGGCGAGCCGGCGAGCACCGCAAGCGCCGCGGAAATCTCATCTTCAACAGTCACGTTCTCGCGGTGCGCCAGAACGCCGAAAACCGCCTGAGGCTGACGGGGATTGAGCTTCAGCGCCATCTCGATTGCATTGCGGGCGCGGTTCTTGTCGCCCTGGCCGCGATATGTCTCGGCCAGCGCCACTGCTGCCTCGGCTCGAAGCTCGCCGGTGACATCATCGCGCTTCACAAACTCGTTCAGAAAGTCGATCCTGTCCTGCGCGGTCGCCATCAGATCCAGGTTAAGTTGCAGCCACTGCATGCCAAGCACGTGATCCTGCGGATCGGCGCGATGGCAGATGTCCAGCGCGCCCTTGAGATCCTCAAGCCTGCCCTGGCTTTGATATATGACCGCAAGAAGCCTGTTGCCTTCGGGATTGTCCGGCTCGAGCCGGTGCGCCATTCTTGCAAGCGCCACAAGGCGCGAGGCCCTTGCCGGCGTGCTGGCCGGCGCGTAGATCAGCGACAACGCGTCGCGCCGAAGACTTTGAGCGCCCAATTTGTCGGCCTGCGGCGGGGGCGAGCTGGGCGCGGCCTGAGCCAATGCAATTGAAGCAATCAAGCAGGTCGCAATAAGACCTGTGGCGACATTCTTCATATTCGCTCCGGTTGGGCCGGCGGCAACGGCGAACTGAGCCTGCTACTTCGGGGCGTCCGACGCCGGCCGCACCGGATCCACCGTGAAAACCAGCCTGTCGTCATTTCTTTGAATCGTCAATTTCACCGCCCGATTTGAGGCAGTGATCCTGCTTAATCTCGCCTTGAACTCGTCGACATGCGCCACGGGTTGATCGTCCACCCGTGCTATAAGGTCGTTAACTCGCATGCCGGCGATGGCTGCGGGGCTGTCTTTGAGCATGCCCACCACGACCAGTCCCTGCAGCTTTCCTGCCGCGGAACTATCGACAATATAATCCATTTCGGCCTTTTCACGAACAAGCATTCCCAGTTCATCGGCGAAGACTCGCTTGGCCTCGAAGTGCATCATGGGCGAAGGAAGCGTGGTTGTCTCTATGACAACAGGCCTTTGTCCCATGCGCAGAACAGTCAGGCTGACCTTGCTGTTGGGCTTGCAGCGGATGAAATCGTGCAGGAAT
>JAAYCO010000001.1 GCA_012729725.1 Planctomycetota bacterium | reverse complement strand
TGCCCGCTCTGTTGTTGACAACCAGAGCCAGCGCCGAACCGCTGTTAAGGTACAGGCTGCTGCTGCCGGTAACCGTGCCGCCGTTAACCGTCAGGCTGCTGCCGTCCCAGACGTAGATCGAACTGCCGGCGACCATGCTGCCGCCGTTGGCAATCGTGACGCTGCCCGTGCCGCCGATGGCGGTGTCTTTGCCGCCGATGGCGATCTGCGAGCCTTCAAGCCGGCTGTTGACGCCGGTGACGAGCACCGTGCCGTTGGAACCGCTGGCCAGGCCGATCCTGATGTGATTGCTGGTGGCGAACTTGCCGCCGTCTTCCACCGTCAGCGAACCCGTTCCGCTATAGCCAATCGAGCCTACGCCGGTCAGTTCAACCTTGCTGTTAGCGCCGCTGACAAGCACCGTGCCGCTCGCAGAGCCGCCGTAGCCCACTGCCAGTTCGGGGCCTGTGTATGATCCGCCCGCGGTGACATTCATCGTGCCCGTGCCGCTGCCGCCAATGTTGATTCTGGTTGAACCAGTCGTATTCACCTTCGTGTTGGCGCCGCTGATCGTTAACTTGCCGACCGAGCCGCTGGCCCTGCCGACGGTGAAGTACTTCCAGTTGGCTGCGCCGGTCGTTCCTGAGTTGACCACGCCAAGCGTCGCTTCGCCGGAAGATGAATCAATGACGAAGTCACTGGTTATCGCGGACGTCGTGGCGAAGGTGTGGCCGTTGAGATCAAGATTGACCGTGGAACCGGCGGCCTGGGCCTTGAGCGCCAGGATGTTCACGTCGGTGTCCATCTGCACGGTGAAAGTCTTGCCCGTGCCCACGTTGCTGAATCGCCCCACATCGTTTGTGGAACTGCTGGGCGGCCTTCCTTCTTCCCAATGCGCGGTGTTGGACCATGCATACGTGCCATCGGTGTAGTCGGCCAGCCAATCAAGGTACGCGGCTGCACTGGCGCTGGAGGCAACGACCAATATCGCCGCCGAGACCACCAGCGTAATGCTCCACAGACTACAGACTGTTCTTCGCATGAGCTGCTCCTTTCCTCTGTTTAACGGATTTGCGTTATGCCTTCCTTCCGGACATTGACAGGTGTTCTTAACGTTATTGCCCGGTACTGTAGCCTATCTTAACATGAAGAATCTTATCGTCAAGACTTTTTAGAGAGATAATTTTCCCCTACTCGGCGCATGGCGCGCGCTGCCGCCTGCAAACGCCGTCAAGAACGCGTTTTGCGCGCCGGGCGGAGCTTTGGAATTTGGAGAAAATGGCCCGTTCAGCGAAGGTCTTTCAGGCGTGATCGAAGCTCATCCGCGTCATGCGCCGGCGTAAGGCAGCCGCCGCGACGGCAGATGTAGGCAACGGGGTTGTCCCGGGCCTTCTGTGCAACCCGCAATGCTATCTCTTTCTGCGTGGGCGCCGAGGTGTTCAGAACCATCGTGATGACGTTGGGCACGAACGCCCTGTCGGCGGCCCTTTCCAGTTCAAGCGTGGCGCCATCTTCCCGCGGGGCCACGATCCATATTGTTCTGGGCCCTTCCAGCAGGCGGTCCAATGCCATGGCGTACCCGCCCAGGAACAATCCCCAGTTAGGATCCACCCCGCCGGCGAAGCTTTCCAGCGCCCTCTGGCCGGCCTCGTTGAACTCAAGGTTGCCCGTCAGGACCGAAAGGTCCATCAGCATGCAGGCGGCGACGGATGACGGGCTTCGAACCGGCGCGTCGTCCCATGATCGCACCGCGGGAACGTATTCCGGCGACTGGCTCGCCCGCATGGTCGAGCTGACAAACGAGCCGTCATCCGCTCGAAGCTTGCCCAGAATGTGCTTGGCCACCTGAAGCGCCGAGGCGAGGTACTCGCCGTTGCCCGTGGCTGTGTAGGCGGTCACCAGCGCCCGTCCCATCCAGGCCTGGTCCGACAGCAGGCCGACGCTCTCAAGGTTTCCGTCAAGGACGTAGTGAGCGAACACCCCGCTTGCGTCGCGCATGGAGGCGAGCATGCGGTCAAGTTTCGTCAGCGCCATGGTGCGGGCCTCTTCGATTCCGGTCCTGCGCCACGCGGTGATCAAGGCGTCTATGAGCATGCCGTTGACATCGGCAAAAACAGTGGTGTCAACCGTGGGGGCCTTTCGCCTGGCCCTGGCCGCTCGCAGCTTGAGCCTGCCGGCCTCCACGCTGCTTGCCAGCCGGTCGATGGGCATTTCCAGCATGGCCGCAACCTCTTCAAGGCCGCGGGGCGCGTGCAGCACGTTTCGTCCGGGCCGGTTGGGAACGTCGCCTTCGGCATCGGCGTTGTAGTACGCGATCAGCGGCCCGGCGTCTTCGCCCGCCGCCGAGCGAATTTCGTTCAACGTCCACGTGAAGTAATCGCCGTCGTCATCCGCATCCGTGTCGGCATCCTGGCTTGCGTGGAACCCGACGGAATCGCCCCGCCCGCCGAGGGTGGAGGCAATCCATTCGATCGTCTCGGCAGCGACCCTGCCGAAGTCTTCCCTGCCGGTCATCGCGTAGGCGTTGGCGAAGACGGCAAGCATGGCCGCGTTGTCGTAGGCCATCTTCTCGAAGTGAGGCAGGACCCATTTTTCGTCCACGCTGTAGCGGTGAAAGCCGCCCCCTATCTGGTCGTAGACGCCGCCGCAGGCTATGTTTTCGAGGGAGGTTTCGATCATTTCTCGCGCCTCGTCGTCGCCGGCCCACGCCTGGCGCATGATCAGTTCAAGGGCGGCTGCGTTGTAGAATTTCGGGCTTCTGCCAAAGCCGCCGAACTGCGACTCGTAAGTCTGCTTGATTCCGGACGCGATCCTGTCAATCAACTCGGTGGAGAGCTCGCCGGGCTGCTCGAACATCCGCCGCTGGGTCTCATCTGTCGCGCGCTGAAGTTGCTGTGCCGCCATGTTTATCTCCTCGCGGTGATCGCGCCAGTAAGAGTCAATCTGGAGAAGTATTTCTATCAAGCCCGTGGACATGCCGAAGTTGGCGTCGGCCCGCGGGGGCAGGAACGTCGCCTTGTACAGCAGGTTGCCCTCCGGCGTCAGCACGGCAGTCAGGGGCCATCCGCCCACCTCCTGTCCGCCAACCAGCGAAGGCGAGCGCTGAAGCATGGCGTCAACTTCGCTGAGCCTGTCGCGATCGATCCGCACCGGGACGTACTTTTCGTTTATGACCTCCACAACTTCTTTGTCCTGATAGGTCACGTTGTCCATTACGTGGCACCAGTGGCACCACGAGGCGCCGCTGTCCAGAAGGATGAGTTTTTCTTCGTTGCGGGCTCGTTCAAAAGCGTCCTGACCCCAGTCCAGCCATTGAATCGCAGCCTCTTTGATTTGGGTGCCCATATTTACTCCCTCAGACAAATCCCCGAATGCCGCCGAGTAATCATAGCGCCGCGGGCAGAGTTGGTTTCACCCCCGCGATGCTGAAAAATATTCGCACCTGCGATATTCGCTGGCGGCGCGATATTCAACTTTCCGATAGGTACAATGTTAGACGCTGGATTGCTCAAGCGCCCGAGGAACCTCTATGGCCATTGGAAGCTTCTGTCTTGTGCTGCACAGCCACCTGCCCTACGTGCTTCGCCATGGAACCTGGCCGCACGGCGAGGATTGGCTTTACGAGGCCGCTGCTGAGACCTATCTGCCCCTGCTGGCCCTGATAGACGAATGCCAGTTCCTCAACGCCGCGCCGAAGATGACAGTCGGCCTGACGCCGGTGCTGCTCGAACAGCTCGCGCATGACGATTTCAAACGCGGCTTCGTGGAGTATCTCCACGGCAGGATCGCCCAGGCCCGCGCCGACAAGAAGGAATTCGAATCGTGGGGGCATGGCCACCTTCAATACCTCGCCTCGCGGTGGGACGACATCTTCAGCAAGCTCCTTGCTCAGTTCAACGACATCGGCAGGGACATTCCCAAGGCCTTCGCCCAGCGGCGCCAGGCGGGGCTGATAGACGTTCTTACCTCCGCCGCCACGCACGGCTACCTGCCCCTGCTGTACGAGGATTCCTGCATTCGCGGGCAGTTCAGGGCGGGCATGGCAAGTTCGAAGCGGATTTTGGGCTTTGCCCCCGGCGGGGCGTGGCTGCCCGAATGCGCCTACAGGCCCGCGGGCCCGTGGCATCCGCCCATCAACTGGGCCTCGAAGCAGGATCGCATCGGAATCGAATACCTTGCCGGCGATGAAGGCATAACGCATTTCTTCGTCGAGCAGCACCTCATCCGCGACGCCAGAAGCGAATGGGTGAACAACGGCGGGCATTGGCAAAAGGTTGACTGGTCCGAGGCGGACAAGTACCCCAGCCGGGGCTGGCGCAGCGTTCACGAGCCGTTCCTTTCCGGCAGTGACGGCCTTGGACCCGGATCGGTGGCGGTGCTGGCCCGCGACATCGAAGTCTGCGAGCAGGTGTGGTCCGGCACGATCGGATATCCAGCCAAGGGAACATACCTGGAATTCCACAAGCGGCACGGCGCCCGACGCGGCCTGCGATACTGGAAGATCACCGGCAAGGGCGTGGACCTGGGCCAGAAAGACATCTACTACCCCGACGACGTGCAGGGCTCGATATTCCAGGACGCCCAGCACTTCTGCGATTCGATCAAAAGACGCCTGTGGGACTACCACAACCAGACGGGAAGGCACGGCGTTGTGGTGGCGTCGTTCGATTCGGAGCTGTTCGGCCACTGGTGGTTCGAGGGCCTCACGTTCCTGAGGGACGTGGTGCTTACGCTCAACGCATCAAGCGACGTGGACTTGCAGACGACGTCGGAATTCCTCGCCGCGCACCCGCCGGACAAATCGGTGTCGATGTACTCCGGCTCGTGGGGCGAAAGCGGCGACCACCGCGTCTGGACCAACGACAAAGTGAACTGGATGTGGGACATCGAGTACCGCTGCGAGGCGCTGTTCGGCAGGATGACGTACGACCTGCCCTGGCGCACCGACGACAACATCAAGCGGGTGCTCGAAAAGGCGGGGCGAGAGCTTCTGCTGCTCCAGGCCAGCGACTGGCAGTTCATCATCAGCCGGGGCCAGGCCATCGATTACGGCATAAAACGGTTCATCCAGCACGTGTCGCGATTTGAAACCCTCATCGACCTGTGCGACAGGCTGGCCAACAAAACCATCAGCCTTGACTCACTGAACGAAGTCGAACGCCACGAGATAATGGACGCCGACATCCACGACGTCATCTTCCCCAATATCGATCTCAACTGGTGGCGGATGTCATAGG
>JAAYCO010000238.1 GCA_012729725.1 Planctomycetota bacterium | reverse complement strand
GGCGTTTTGCGTCTGCCGGAACAGGCGTTTCGTATGGCAGCAGCGTGCTTATGTTCATCCGGGTAATGTAGCTTGTCATCATGCACGAAATCCACGAAAACCCGCATAACATCCAGTGAGCAGACCATCGCGATGCACGAAGCCCCGCATGGCAATGCGGGGACCTGAAAGTTATCGCGCAGCGAATCCTCGCCGTTTGCTGTTTGGTTCGCGTCGTGATCATCGCAAAAAAAACAAATACAACGGCGAGGTGTCGCTCCGCGACTGGAGTCAGGTCCCCGCATTGCCATGCGGGGCTTCTTGCGTCTTGCTGATCTCGATGGTTGGGTGTTTTTTGAGCGTCGCTAGAGTTTCATCACATAGTGTATCTGGCGTGCTACTTCCTCGAAGCCCAGGCTTGGGTAAAGCCGCTGGCCAACCTCGTTCACGGTGAGTGTTTCGATCTTGGCGTGCGACAGCTTCAACGAGCGGAAATGATCCAGGGCGACATTCAGCATCCTTCTGCCAAGCCCTTTGCCCTGCGCCTTGTGGCTTATCGCAATATTGTTGATGACGCCCCGGGATGCGACGGCGTCCACGGTGGTTGTCAAATAGCCGACGATCTGGCCGTCAAGCTCCGCAACGAACGCCCCGGCAGGGTTGTTGTTCAACTCTTTGGACACGGCAGCGCCCTTTATATCGATCCATCGCGCCCTGGCTGGGCCTAACTTGTCTTCAATCATGCGGTCAATCGACACCGGCCCAAAGACCTCTTGGGTAATGGCCAGCATCCGCTTCAGGTCGGATGGTTTTGCACTTCGGATGGTAACGTCGCCGCCTTCATTCGCATTGCACATATCAGGGGCCTTTCCGCGACCAGTTGACCATCGCGCAGACGATTAGTCAACCTCGACGCACGCCTTGAACTGTCCTTCGGAGGGGGCGCCGGGCGAGAAGCGCTGTCTAAATGCGTGTGAAAATCTTTGGGCTTACCAAAGCCGGGCCTTTTTGTTGCCGAAACTTCAACTGTCGAGGTTGGAGATAGACGCAAGTCATCCGGTCGGATCTTATCGAATCCTGCTACATGGAGTATTGCCATGGAGATTAGGGCTCTGGTCGTTGACGATTCGGGCATCATGCGAAAGCTGGTGATGCGGTCACTTCTCGAAAGCAAGCTGGCCCAGTTCATGTTCACCGAGGCCAAGGACGGGGTCGAGGCTCTTGCCGCGTTCTCCGCCAATCCAATAAACATGATCTTTGTCGATTGGAATATGCCAAATATGAACGGCATAGACTTCGTCAAAGAAGTGCGGAAGATCGAAAAGGAACATGTCCCCGTCGTCATGATCACGACGGAAAGCACGATGGGCAAGATTGAAGAGGCCCTCGATACGGCAGGCATCGACTGCTTCATCGTCAAGCCGTTCACCACCGAAACGCTCCAGGTGAAGCTCTCGCCCCTCTTTGACAAGTTATCCGAACCCAAGAAACCCGGAGGGTTCTTCAGCAAGCTGGCATCGAGCATGACGTGATGCCGCGCGCATCCTCTTTTTTTTAAGGAATGCAACCGTGACCCAGACAGTATGTGAGTATTGGAATTGCGTGACCGCCTCGGCAAAGGATGTTTTCGCCTCCACGTGTGGCGTTCAACTGGAAGAGACCCCTCCCGAGGAAGGCTGCGAGAATGAAAGCCTTGTGCTGGCGGTTATCGCCCTGGTGGGGGACGTCGAGTGGTCGCTGTTCCTTGGCCTGCCCACCGGCACCGCGGTTGAAGTGGCGAAAAAGTTCGCCGGCTTCGACATACCCATCGACAGCCCGGACATGGGCGACGCAATCGGCGAGATGTCCAATATCTTCGGCGGCAAGGTCAAGGCCATGCTCGATCCCAAAGGCGTCAAGGCTGACATTTCTCTGCCGACCGTCATGCGAGCCGAAGGCCTGCACATGATGAGTCAACGCCAGACCGAATCTCAAAAGACCTGTTATTCGAGCCCAATGGGCAAGATGTGGATTGGTGTCGTCTCCGGCAAAAACGCCGGACTGATGGCTTAAGTTTATCGCACTGGCTCAAGGAAGCCGTGGTATGGACGAACTCGCCAAAAACCAGATACGCGCCATCGCCGAGCAACTGAATTCCTTGGATCCAACCGACAAGGATTCGCTTGTCAAGGCCGGCATCGCGCTTGAAACCGCCTCGCAGCTTGAATTCGATTCTCCGGAGCACAAGGCTCTGATCGAAGCGGGCCTGGCGGCGCTTCAGGCGGCGTATCAGGATCAGCTCGTTGATGCTCGCGGGGAACTGCAAAAACACGCCGCGATTCTTGCCGGGCTAGCCGGCGGCTGCGATGAACAGGCGGCCGAGCTGTCCGCCGACGAAATCGCCGGAATGCTGCTGGGAATGGCGCCATCCGACGAGCAGGCGATTAAGCAAATCCACCAGGCTTCAAAGCTTCTGGCCCAGAAGCTTGGCCAGGCGCCCGCCGCCGAGGCGGCGCATGCCGTCGCCTGCATCGAAAAGGCGATGGAGAATCCCCAAGACGAGGCAGCATCGCAACTCCTGGGCGAGGCTGCCGCCTCGATGGCCAAGGCCGCCTCGCTTTGCGAACAAGAGGCGCTTGAGGATGATGCCCCGGCTTCGCCCACCCCGGACGAGGCCGTCGCACAAACGCCCGCCGAGAACGTTCAACAACCCCAGCCCGCGCCGCCCGCTTCGCCCCCGGCCCAACCCAAGGGCGATGCCCCGCAAGTCAGCGCCGTCCTTCCGTTAGATATAGATATGGAACTGCTCAAGGAGTACATGGTCGAATCGCTCGATCATCTCCTTGCCGCACAGACATCCCTTCTTGAGCTTGAGAACGATCCCGAAGCCGTCGAGCCGATCAACACCGTCTTCCGGGCGTTTCACACCATCAAGGGAACCAGCGGATTCCTGGGACTCGAAGCCATTCAAAGGCTCGCTCACCTGTCCGAGAACCTTCTTGACAGGGCCCGCGAGGGGCAGATCAAGATCATCGGCGGTTACGCCGACATTTCGCTTCGTTCGTGCGACGCCCTTAAGTTCATGATCGAGGCGCTGGGATCAGCTCAGCCCGGCGGCGAATTGTCGCTTGCGCCTGGCTTTGAAGACCTGATGGCCAAACTGGCCGACCCGGAGGCAGCGGGCATTTCAGACGACACAGACCCAGCCGAGATGCGCCTGGGCGACATCCTCGTCGGGCGCGGCGCCGCAACAAGAGATGCGGTCGAATCCGCCGCCGACGTCCAGGAAGAAAAGCCCATTGGGCGCGTCCTGTTAGAGAAGGACGTGGCTACCGCAGCCGAGGTGGCCAACGCACTGCGCGTGCAAAAGGGCATCAAGAACCAGCCCGCGCCGGGCGCCGAAAACACCATACGCGTCGGCACCGAAAGGCTCGACAGCCTGATCAACATGGTCGGCGAACTGGTAATCGCACAGTCCATGGTCGCGCAGGATCCGAACGTCACAAGCGGCGAACGTCCACGACTGACCAGAAGCGTTCTGCACGCCGGCAAGATTGTGCGCGAATTGCAGGATCTCAGCATGTCGCTGAGAATGGTTCCGCTTAAGCCGACGTTCCAGAAAATGGCGCGACTGGTGCGGGATCTTGCCAAAAAGAGCCAGAAGAGCGTGCGATTCGTCACAGAGGGCGAAGACACCGAAATCGACCGCAACATGGTCGAAATCATCAACGATCCCCTTGTTCACATGATCCGCAACGCCGTCGATCACGGCATAGAACCCGCCGACGAACGCACTGCCGCGGGCAAAGACGCCGTCGGAACCGTAACGCTGCGGGCCTACCAGGTCGCCGGCAATGTCGTTCTTGAACTTCAGGACGACGGCAGGGGCCTCAACAAGCGAAAGATACTGGCCAAGGCAGTGGAACGCGGCCTCATTGGCCAAAACGACGACCTTTCCGAAAACGAGATCTTCGGCCTGATCTTCCACGCAGGTTTCTCCACCGCCGACAAGGTCACCGACGTCAGCGGAAGAGGCGTCGGCATGGATGTCGTGAAGAAGAACATCGAAAAGCTTCGCG
This sequence comes from Planctomycetota bacterium, assembly GCA_012729725.1. GTDB lineage: Bacteria > Planctomycetota > Phycisphaerae > SM23-33 > SM23-33 > JAAYCO01. Next base: position 2,804 of record JAAYCO010000238.1, on the reverse strand, counting down.
GAAGAATAGAGATATCTTCCGAGGTCGGCAAGGGATCGGTCTTCTGCATCCGCCTGCCTCTGACGATGGCCATCACCGACGCGATGATGGTTCGTCTTGGCGACGAGCGGTTCCTGCTGCCCACGGTCTCGATCGAGAAGAGCTTCAGGCCCGAAAAGGGAAGCGTTACCCAGATCGCCGGCAAGGGGCGAATGGTCATGCTTCGCGGGCAGTTGCTGCCGTTGTTCAGACTGGCAGACCTGTTTGAGGTTCCCGACGCGATCGAAGAACCGACCGAAGGTCTGCTGGTCGTCATAGAAGGCGGCGGAAAGAAGTGCGCCCTGATGGTTGATGAGCTTCTGGGCCAGCAGCAGGTTGTCATCAAGCACCTGGGCAAGATGCTCTCGAAGATCCCCGGCGTAAGCGGCGGCGCGATACTCGGCGACGGTCGAGTCGGCCTGATATTGGACACCACCGGCCTGATAGCACTGGCTAACGGCGACGGTATGCAGGAAGCGGCATAGACAAGCCATACACCCTGACCAGGCGTTCTGGTCATTAGCTCATAAGGAGCATGAAAATGTCAGCGGAATCAACATTGCAGCAAGAGCAGATCCGGCAAAAGGCGGGCAAGTACCTGACCTTCGTACTCGCCGGCGAAGAGTACGGGCTGGAGATACTCAAGGTTCGCGAGATCATCGGCATGATGGACATCACTGCCGTGCCGCGCACCCCGGAATTCGTCAAGGGCGTGATCAATCTTCGTGGAAAGGTCATACCCGTTGTCGACCTGCGCCTGAAGTTTGGAATGCAGCAGGCCGACCAGACCGCCGAGACGTGCATCATCGTGGTGTACGTCGGCGACATGGAAATGGGCATACTCGTGGATAAGGTCTCCGAGGTGCTGGACATCTCCGGAGAAGACATCGAAGAGGCCCCGTCTTTCGGCGTGAACGTTGATACCGAGTTCATTCTTGGCATTGGCAAGGCCGGCGGCAAGGTAACCATCCTGCTGGACATCGGCAGGGTTCTCACGAAGGAAGACGTGTCGGCAGCGGTTGCCGAATAAGCGAGGCGGGGGGGGGTGTTGACCAGCGGGGAACGAAAGGTCCATGATGAGTCGTAGTTGGACGATAGGTCGTAAGTTGATCTCAGGATTCCTTGCGGTTGCATGCATCACGCTGGGGCTTGGCGTGCTTGGACATGTCGGCATCGTCCGAAGCGCCGACGCCGTGGACAATATAGGCGCCATCCGCCTGCCGAGCATGCGGGCCGTTCTGGAACTGAGAGAAGTGCAGCAAGGCGTCCTGAACGGCGAACGGGGTCTCATTCACCCCGGAATGATGGCGCCTGCCGTGCGCCAGGCTCAGTACAAATGGCTCGACGGTTGCTGGGAAAGAGCCCAGCAGACTTGGAAGAGGTATGACGCGATTCCCAAGTCGCAAGACGAAGCTCTCGCCGCCAAGGAACTCGCTGCCGCATGGGAAGAGTGGACACAGAAGCATTACATTGTCCGCAAGCTCTCCAACGACAAGGATGCCCTTGTCGCGCAGGGCCTCGACCTTCAGGATCCCAAGGTGCTCAATCTTGACCAGCAGGCTTTCGACGCATCTCTGGCCGCACGCGGATCTGCTTTGAAGGTGACCACCTGTCTGGGCAAGATCACTGATGTAACCCAGGCCGCCGCCGACGAGGCAGTTGCTTCGTCCCATGGTCTTGCGGCGTTTCTCAAGACGTTGTCCATGATCGCCGTGACAATTGGCGTTGTGCTTGCCCTGGGTCTGGGCATTCTCATAGCCCGAAGCATCAACAGAGCCCTTCGACGGGCCGCCGCTGATTTGTCGGCAGGCGCCGAGCAGACAGCTTCGGCGGCTGCACAAGTGTCTTCATCCAGCCAGTCCTTGGCTCAGGGCGCAAGCCAGCAGGCTGCCGCCATCGAAGAAACCACCTCCAGCGTTGAGGAAATGTCCTCGATGACCAGGCAGAACGCCGCAAACGCCGGCGAGGCCAAGACTCTCTCTGGGGCCGCACGGTCCGCGGCGGACAAGGGAATGGAAGCAATGACCCGCATGTCGAGGGCGATTGACGACATCAAGAAATCGTCCGACGACACCGCCAAGATCATCAAGACGATCGATGAGATCGCCTTCCAGACAAACCTGCTGGCGTTGAATGCCGCCGTCGAGGCGGCCAGGGCAGGCGAGGCAGGCAAGGGCTTTGCAGTGGTGGCTGAAGAAGTTCGCAATCTTGCCCAGCGTTCAGCAGAGGCGGCAAAGAACACTGCCGCACTGATCGAAGGCTCGGTCAAGAACTCGGACAATGGCGTGGCCATCAGCAAGGAAGTCGGCGAAGCGCTTCAAGAAATCGCCGAAGGTTCCCGCAAGGCCAACGACCTTGTCACCGAGATAGCAGCAGCCAGCAACGAACAGGCTCAGGGCATAGAGCAGATAAACAAGGCTGTTGCCCAGTTGGACGCGGTAACTCAACAGGCGGCCGCCAATGCCGAAGAATCCGCTTCGGCCAGTGAAGAGCTCAACGCCCAGGCTGAGGAACTCAATGGCATAGTTCGTCAGCTTCAGGCGCTGGTCGACGGCACGGGCGAAGAACCGGTTCACAAGCAGGCAGTGCATGAACTGCACTTTGCCCACACGCCAACAGCAGCGGCGAAAACGCAAGGGGCCAGGCAGGTTAAGCAGGCCAAAGCCCCCAAGGCGCAAATGAGGCCCCAGCAACTCGCCGCCCATGAAGCCCTTCCTTTGGACGACAAGGAACTGGCCAGCTTTTAGATCATGATTCGCGCCCGGCGGCCATGAGCGGTCGCCGGG
>JAAYCO010000004.1 GCA_012729725.1 Planctomycetota bacterium | reverse complement strand
GTCCGGATCCCGCCTCGTCTTCCTGGTGAAGGTTTTGCCGGCGTGACGAATCGTCATGGTGATGTGCAGCGAACCGTTGGAATCGGTGTTCCTGGTGTATGTTGTCAGCTCGGCCAGCGGATCGGCCTGCCCCTTCCACTTCAACCCGTGCATCAGGATCACATCTGTCCTGTCGCGTGCCATGTCCAGCACTTCCCGCCACGACGGGTGACTGAATATGTTGTACGGATCGTCGCCATTCCTCGGCTCAAAGCCGGTGATCTCGTAGAACGAAACGGGCGGCCGATCCACGGCCTTTCCCTGCAACGCGGCAAGCAGTCGCTGTCGGCGATTCATGTTTATCTCCAGAAGACGCCCGCATCCTACCCTCGCGGGGCATGGGGGTCGTTAGCGACGCGGCTCAAGTTATGTCGCAAATCGGATCACCATCGCCGGCTATTGTGGTGGCCAAATGCGCGTCAAGCGGCTATCCTTGTCGCAATGAGCACCAGTTCGCCCATAGAAAGCATCACCGGGCTGTGGCGGTTCACCAGGGGGCCGTCATCGTCGGCGCATTCACGAAGCCTGCCCGGCCACCTGCTTCACCTGGTGCGTTCGGGCGCGTATCGCCTGCGAACCAACCAGCGGGAGTACGACATCCGCGCGGGCGACGTCATCTACTATCACGAAACCGAGGACGTTGAATGGCTCGGTAACGCCACAGCGGTGGTTTTCGACTCGGTGGGGTTCATGTCGCCGTCGTTCGAGCCGCTGGGCGCCGAGATGAGGGTCTTTCGCTCCGATGCCCAGATGCGCCGGGCATTCGACGGCCTGCATTCGGCGAATCTTATGCCGGAGGGTTTCGCCCGCCGGTGCGCGATCTACGGCGCGCTGTCGATGCTTCTGTCCCGCATCGAGTTGATGCGCGCCGGACATGCCGTCCAAGCCCGGCCCCGGTCGGCCTGGTCGGAGGCCGAAAGGATCATCCGCGAGCGCAAATGGTTTCGTCCAACGCTCGACCAACTGGCGGAGGCGTTGAGCCTGGGCAGGGCCTCGGTGGTGCGAGCGGCGCGCAAGGCGACGGGGCAAAGCCCCATGCAGCGCATCAGGGATATCAGGATCGAGGAGGCGAAGGGCCTGCTGAAATATTCAATCCTGAGCATATCGCAGGTGGCTGCCTATCTGGGGTACGGCAGGGTGCACGAGTTCTCGCGGGAATTTCGCAAGCACACCGGGGCCGCCCCGTCGAGTTTAAGGCGATAGCGATGCTACTGGGCGTCTATCGGGCCGACGACGATCACGTCGCCGGGCTTGAAGCCGCCGATGTTAAGCCCGGCAGCGGTGCTTATGTTGAAGACCTCTCTCGGTCGGCCTTGCACGTCCAGCGTGACGGGCTGCAATGAATTGCGGTCGAGCATGACGGGCGGCGCCGGCGGCGCTTCTTCGCCCGCGCCGGGCACGAGGCCCGGCAGCGACATCAGCATGTTCCGCACGTTCTCGTTTCGGGATTCAGTCTCGATCACGGCGTTTTGCAGGTTGATTCGCGCGCTTCGCTCGCGGAACCACAGAACCGCCAGCATCACGATTATGCCGGCAAGAAGAAGGCCTACGATTGCGATGTATCCGCTCGATAGCGACGCCTTGGGGCACTGCGAGTTGTCTTCCATGGTCTTCTCCAAACGCTCATTGCGCGTGCTTTATCTGATGATTACGTCGGCGAGGGACCATTTGTGCGCCTCTGTCCCCGCTGCCTGAATGCGGATGAACCTCGCCAGGCGGGGCGTCACCAACAGCATGTTGGTGCATTTGCGCGTGCCGGGAAACTGCTGAGCCTTGTCCATTCTGTTCTCGTCGAGGCCGGTTGAAACTTCGAACATGGGGGGAAAATCGGTCTCAGGCGAATGCGTCAGGCGGATGTAGTTGAAGAGGCTCGGGCCGCCGAGGTCTATCAGAAGGTAGTCGCCAGGCGCTTGTCCGACGGCGCTGGTGGAGGCGTTAGCGTCAATTGCCAGGTGAGGATCCTTTAGGGTTCCGCCGGTCTTCCATTGCCTTCTGGGCGACACGACCGAACCCGGCGCTGCTCCGCTCATGCCCGGCTCGCAGCCGGTCAGGGACAGCAGCATTGCGACGGCCAGCAGTTTACGAATCAGATGCATTGCGACTCCTGTCGAAGAATTACGGATTATAAAGGCCCCGCCCGGGCGGACAACCGCAAAACGCCGAGGATCCGGCGGCGGGCCCGCCCGGCGCTAGAATTGCCCGCGTAAGCGTTCATGCTCATGAATTTCACGGAAAGACCGAGTTCTTCATCATGCCTGCCAAAAGCGAGGTGTCAGCACAGGCTGCTTCGCCGCGACCGTGGGCGCGCGGGACGATGTGCAAGTTGCTTGTTCTGCTAGTGCTGGCGACGCTTTTGCCGCTGGTGGCGGTTCAGTCGATCTTTCTCTATCGAGCCTGGAAACTGAGGGAAGATCGGGAATTACAGGCGAATCTCACTGCCGCAAAGGCTTTGGCAGGCGAGTTGAAAGAGCGATTGAAAGGCATCGTACTGCAGCAGAACGCTCTTGCGCAGGCAGTGGCCGCACTGCCGACCCAGGAAGCAGACAAACTGAATTTCCTTCTTAGCTTCGCCACGAGCCAGAGTGAATCGGTCATCGCTATGCATTGGGCGGATTCGCAGGGGATAGTCGTCGCCTCCAGCGACGATAGCACTATAGGTCATTCGTTCGCCGACGAGCCTTTCCTCAACGCTGCCGCGGCCGGCGACATTCCGGTGATCAGCAACCTCATGCACGGGGATACAAAAACCTACTTCATGCTTTGCACGCCGATTGAAAATGATGGTTACGTCATCGCTGAGATCGACCCCAGGCTGGTTGTGCCAAGGGGGTCGCGCACCACCCCGCTGGCTGAAAGCACGATGGTGTTGTATGACTCCGATCACAGGATCGCGTTCTGCCAGTCTCATCCAACGATACAGTGGGAAAGTCAACAGGTAGCGCACAGCTGGATGCTTGATGCTGCCACAAGGGGCTCAGAGACTGCCGGCATTTACCACAGCGACCTGTCGGGGCAGACGGTTGTGGCTGCCTTCGCGCCCATAGCAGAAACCGGGTGGGTTGTGGAAGTTAGCAGATCCCGCCGAAGCGCCATGGCTGTTATGACTGAATCCATTCAAATGGCCGTGATTGTCAGCGCCGCGAGCGTTTGCGTGTCTGTGGCTATGGCCGCGTTAATCTCTCGGTATATCAGCAGGGGTTTCCAACATCTGCAATTGCAGGCGGAGGCCATCGGCAAAGGGCGATTTGAAACGGCAGCGTATGCGCCCCGAATCGCTGAGCTAAAGGAGCTTGCCGCCTCGTTTGACGAAATGGCTGCGTCGCTTGCCGTGCTGGAGCGACAGCGCGAGAACGACATGCGTCTGCTGAGGGAGGCGGCTGAGTCTCTGCGACGAAGCGAAGAGGAATTTCGCGCCCTGGCCAACGTTGTTCCGCAACTTGTGTGGACGGCCTCGCCCGAGGCGCAGATAACGTACGTAAACGACCGCTACGCCGAATACACCGGACAGACGTTCCGCCAGCCCGACGACTGGCAGAAGGTGGTTCATCCCGATGATGTTGACGAAACCATTGTCCAGGTTCAGCAGGCCATGCAGAAAAGTTCTCCGTTCACAATAATGCACCGTCTTCTGCGAAAGGACGGCGCATACAGGTGGCACCTGAGCAGGGCAATGCCGTTGTGCGACAACGAAGGAAGAGCGATCAAGTATTTCGGAACGGAAACCGACATTCACGACGTCAAGGAGGCCCAGGATAGGCTCCAGGCAAGCGAAGAGCGCATAAGGCTGTTTATCGAACGAGCTCCGGCGGCGATTGCCGTGCTCGATTCGCAGATGCGTTACATCCTCGCCAGCAGACGCTGGAAAACCGACTTCGGGCTGGGCGAGACTGATCTAACCGGCAAGAGCCACTATGAGGTGTTCCCCGAGATCACCGATGAATGGAGGGAGCTTCATAGAAGATGCCTTGCGGGCGAGGTGATCAGCCGGGATGAGGACAAGTTTGTCAGGAGCGACGGAACCGTCGATTGGCTCAGATGGGAGATACGCCCATGGCGAACTATCGAGGGCGAAGTCGGCGGCATGATCATTTTCGGTGAGGTTATAACCGCCCGAAAAAGGCAGCGGGAGGCGCTTCTCAAGGCGGCCAAGGAGCTTGCAAGGTCCAACAGGGAGCTTGAGCAGTTCGCGTACGTCGCGTCGCACGATCTTCAGGAGCCGCTACGGATTGTGGTCTCGTACATGGATCTGCTTCAGCGGCGTCACGGCGCAGAGCTTTCCAGCGAGGCGAAGGAGTTCGCCAACTTCGCCATTGACGGGGCGAAAAGAATGCAGGCCCTGGTGCAGGGCTTGCTTACATATTCGCGAGTAGGCAGGCAGGCGCCCAAGCGAGAGTGCTTCAACGCCGGCGAGGCAGTGGACAGGGTAATGGCCAATCTCAAGGAGACGATAGCCGAATCACAGGCGGATGTTTCGCGAGGGGAAATGCCATCGGTGTCCGCCAACAGAATTCAGTTGGAGCAGGTGTTTGGGAACCTGATCAGCAACGCCTTGAAGTTTCGCTCGCCGCAAAGGCCCTGCCGCATCCGAATCGAGGGGCACAAGAAGGGCGACATGTGCGAGTTTTCGGTTGCCGACAACGGCATAGGCATGGAGCCTTCGCAGGCCCAGAGGATATTCCAGATATTCCAGCGGCTTCACACGGCTGCGGAATACCCCGGAACAGGCATAGGATTATCGATCTGCAAGCGGATCATCGACATCCACGGAGGAAGAATCTGGGTGGAGACCGCGCCTGACAAAGGCTCGACCTTCCGTTTCACGCTGGCGAGTTGTTGAAGCCGTCGAGAAGCGCCGGTTCATCCTCCTACAATAAGCCGGAAGCACGCGCCATGGTCATAAACCTGCTGATGGTCGAAGACAATGCGGGAGATGTTCGCCTGACGATGGAGGCTCTTAAGGAGGCTCAGATTCGCGCGGTGCTGCACGTGGTGCACGACGGGCTTTCGGCGCTGAAGTTTCTCACCCGGCGTCCGCCATACACCGATTCGCCCCGGCCGGACCTTGTGCTGCTGGATCTGAATCTGCCCATCATGGACGGCAGAGAATTGCTGGCCGAGGTCAAGCAGAACAAGACGCTGCTTCAGATCCCCGTCATCGTGCTGAGCAGTTCCAATGACGCCAAGGATGTGTTCATTGCCTATAGCCTGCACGCTAACTGCTACGTCACCAAGTCGGCGACATATGAAGGCACTCTGGAAGTCATCCGAGGAATCGAGGCTTTCTGGCTGAGGTTGGCGCAGTTGCCACCCGGCGGGTGAGGTGGCAGGAGACAAAACGATGAAGGTGCTGCTTATCGAGGACAACCTGGGCGACGCCCGCCTGCTGCGCGAATCGCTGAAGGAACAAGGCCAGAGCGACCTGGAGGTGATCCACGTTGAAAGGCTTGCCGACGGTTTGTCGCTCCTGAACAATCAGCCGTTCGATGTCGTGCTGCTTGACCTGTCCCTGCCCGACAGCAGCGGCCTGGGAACCGTCAAGCGGGTCATCGAGTGGGCGCCTGATGCGCCGATCGTGGTGCTTACCGGCGCCTATGACGACACGCTGGGGATGGATGCGGTAAGACTGGGGGCTCAGGATTACCTTATGAAAGGCCAGGCCCCGGGGACGCTGCTCGTTCGGGCAATCAGGTACGCCACCGAGCGAAAACGAGCCGAGGTGGACCTGCGAAACGCCCATGACGAACTCGAACAGCGAGTGCAGGAGCGCACTGCCGATCTTGAACACGCCCTCACGGCGCTGCAGGAGGAATTCTCGGACAGGCTCAAGGCGGAAGAGGGGCTGAGAAAAAGCGAATTGCGTTTCCGGCAAATGGCCCACGCCATGCCCGAGGTGCTTTGGCTGGCCTCTGCCGACATGAGCGTGGTTCATTTCGTCAACCCCTCCTATGAACGCATATGGGGGCGAAGCATCGCCGGACTGATGACCGACAGCAAGTCATGGAAGGACTCGGTCGAACCCGAAGACCGGCCAAAAGTGGATCGCCTCAAGCAGCAGCTCGATGAAGCAATCGCCGAAGGAAGGAACACACTGAGCAAAGAATTTCGCATACGCCGCCCCGACGGTTCGGTGGCGGAGATTCACATGCGAATCTTCGCCATCAAGGACGAACACGGCAGGGTGACGCAGATCGGCGGAATCTGCGACGACGTCACCGACAGAAACGCGCTTCAGCGCCAGGTGCTTGAGATCAGCGAGCTTGAGCGACGCAACCTCAGCCAGGATCTGCACGACGTGCTTGGACAGAACCTTACCGGCGTTGCATTCCTCAGCAAGGCTGCCGCCCAGAGGCTCGCCGAGAGCAACAGCACCGAGGCCGCGGAGATACTCAAGATCGCCGACATGGTCAACCAGGCCATCGCTCAGGTGCGGGCGCTGGCTCGAGGCCTTCAACCTGTCAAGCTTCAGGCAGAGGGCCTGATGCACGCATTGGGCGAACTGGCCGACGACGTCAGCAGAAGCTTCGAGCAGACCTGCGTGCTCGCAAGCTCCGCCAACCTGATTGTGCCCGACGGGCAGGACGCCGTGAACACGTTCTACATCGTGCGTGAGGCGGTGATGAACGCCGTCAAGCACAGCAAGGCGTCCAACATCACGATAAAGATTGCGAGCTCCAACGGGCGAACCATGATTTCCGTCGAAGACGACGGCATAGGCATGCAGCCCAGGAAGACCGGCAGAGGCATGGGCCTTGCGATCATGCAGTACCGCTCGCGGATGATCGGCGCTGATCTGGAGGTATTCGCCGGCGAAAAGGGAGGCACAGTCGTGCGCTGTGTTCTGCCTGCGACAGTGGCGCGACTTGCTGCCTGACTACCCGATCAGCCTCATCCGCAGGATGTTGAGCGCGTTGAGAGATGCGCGAAGCCGGACTATGTCGCGCAGGCCCGGAATCATCAGCCGCTCCACGAGCCGGCAGTCTTTGCCCGCAAGCCCGACGTACACCAGCCCGACGGGCTTTGCCTCCGTCCCGCCGCCCGGACCGGCGACCCCGGTTATCGACACCGCCCACGTCGTGTTGAACCGCTCACGCGCTCCGACGGCCATCTGCATGGCGACGGGCTCGCTGACCGCCCCATGCTCGACAAGCATTTGCTCGCTCACGCCCAGAAGCTGCATCTTGACCTGGTTTGCATATGCGACGACTCCGCCGGTGTAATACTCGCTGCTGCCCGGCACGGCTGTGATCATCTCGCCAACCATTCCGCCGGTGCAGCTTTCAGCGGTTGAAAGGGTCGCCCCGGCCCGCCTGAGCAGCCCGCCCACGACTGACGCCATGGTGTCGTCGCCTTCGCCCACGACGAAAGCGCCGAGCCTCTCTTTAACCTGGCGGGCGGTTGCGTTGGCAAGCTCTCTTGCCTCGTCGGCTGTTGACGCCTTGCTGATGATGCGAATCGAAACCATTCCGCCGGCGACTGTCGTGCCCACCAGCGGATTTGAGTCGCGCTTCATCAGGTCCGCAATCGCGGCCCCGACGTTGCTTTCGCCCGCTCCGAAGGTGTGCAGGATGTGGTGGATGATGGCGCCACGCTGGGCGGGCAGATGCGGCGCCACGCAGCGGGCATACATATCCTTCATCTCATATGGCACGCCGGGCATGACGTAAACGTCGGCAGCGCCGATCCTGCAAGCCAGCCCCGGAGCGGTTCCAAGCAGGTTGGGCAGCATGTTCGCGCCCTTGGGCGCCATGGCCTGAACGCGGTTGGACTCGGACATCCGCCATCCCCTGCCGCGGAAGAAAGCCTCCATGTGCTCCATCGCCGCGGCATCGACCACAAGTTCGACGCCAAGAACATCCGCCAGTGCGAAGCGGGTAAGGTCGTCCTCCGTCGGTCCAAGCCCGCCCGTCACTATCAGCAAATCGACCTTCTTCACGGATTCGGCGATCGCATCGGCGATCTGGCGGCGCTGATCGGCAACGGTGCGATGCTCGATGGTTTCAATGCCCCGCTCGCCAAGTTTTTGCGAAAGCCAGGCGCTGTTGGTGTCGACGGTCTGACCGCTGGTGAGTTCCTGGCCAATGGACAAAATCACGGCCTTCATGCTATGTCGGTTCCTTTAATGGTCATTCGGCAGTTCGGGCACACCACCGGCTGATCGTGGTCGGGAGAGAAAAGCCCCCCGCAGTGGGGGCATCTGACAAGTTCCTTGCTGAAGGGTCGGGCTGTCTCTCGCGGCTCATCCTTTTGCAGTATCCATCGGATTCGATGGTGCACTGAAAGAGCCGCGGCAG
>JAAYCO010000237.1 GCA_012729725.1 Planctomycetota bacterium | reverse complement strand
GTATTGACCTTCAGCGGGCCGGTCGACGGCCTCAATGTGCAGGCGTCATCAGGCTCTGTGGAGGCCATCCTGACCAACGGAGCCGAAGCGACTGTGGAGCTCACGGGCGTCGAGAACGCGACTTGTCTGGCACTGGAAGTCTCGGGCGCCAGTCTGCGGGCCGACGCCAAGATCAACGTCCGCTGTCTGGTTGGAGACGTGCGAACCGATGGAGTGGTCAATATCTTTGACTTGGTCAACGTTAGGAATGCGCTCAACCAACCGGTGACGACCGCCAATTACCGTGCGGATGTCAGTGCCGACGGCAACATCAACATCTTTGACCTGGTGGCCATTCGGAACCACTTGAACACAGCGGCCAAATGCACCCCGCCGACCCCCGAAACCATGGTGCTCATCCCCGCCGGCGAGTTTCAGATGGGCGATACGCGGAACGAAGGAGAATCTCGCGAGCGGCCAGTCCATGTTGTCTACGTAGACGACTTCTACATGGAGCGCTATGAGGTGACCAATCAGCAGTATGCCGATGCGCTCAACTGGGCGCTGAATCAAGGCAACCTCATCACCGTCATCAACGGGGTGGTTTATCAGGCCGATAGTGGGACCAGCTTTCCTTATTGCATCACAAACCCAACTACTCCTGAGAGCCATATCACCTGGAACGGCCGCGTGTTCGGCGTGCTCGTGGGTAAAGACAATCACCCGATTGTTCAGGTGAGCTGGTATGGCGCGGCGGCGTTCTGCAACTGGCGGAGCGAGATGGAACTGCGGACACTTTGCTACAACCTATCCACCTGGGAATGCGACTTCAACGCCAACGGCTACCGGCTACCCACGGAAGCGGAATGGGAAAGGGCGGCTCGGGGCGGGGCTGCCGGCTGGCGTTTCCCATGGGGTAATACCATCCAACATACACGGGCGAACTATTACAGCTCGACGAGTTATTCCTATGACACCAGCCCCACACGAAGCTACCACCCTCTGTGGAATGCCGGCCCACATCCCTGGACAAGCCCGGTGGGGTTCTTTGACGGATCGCTGCGATACAAGGAGGATTTCAACTGGCCTGTCAGCGCTAGCAGCTACCAGACGGTGAGTGGGGCAAACGGCTACGGTCTGCATGATATGGCGGGTAACCCCCGAGAGTGGTGCAACGATTGGTACAGCGGCAGCTACTATTCGATCAGCCCGCATAGCAACCCTCGTGGACCAACAAGTGGCAGCAACCGTGTTGCTCGTGGGGGCAGTTGGGCCAGCTATGCGATCAGGTGCCGGGTCGCTTATCGGGATTACTTCGGAGCCGGTACTCGCAGCAGTTCCATCGGTTTTCGTTGTGCGGCGGGGAGCTAGGAACGGCCACATGGCTTGTTGTAGTGGTGTACGATGTCAGTTCAAACAGGGATTTCTATGTAGTGCGTCCAAGGATCAAGCATGATTCGTATATGGCTGGGAGGTGCCGGATGAATAACTGTCTACTGAAGCTGATTGGATCGGGAGTGTGCTTCGTGGCAAGCATCGCTACTACGTCACTTGCTGACGCTGCAACGCAGAGCGAGGATGCACCAACTGGGCTCGTGGTGTACCTGCCATTCAACAAAGATTTCCAGGATTACTCTGGGAACAATAATCATGGGAGTCCAAGGGGGAATGTTCAGATTGTCGACGATCCGACGGGAGTTCGACCGGGCAAGGTCGCCGAGTTCGACGGCAGTGGCGATTGGGTAATCTTGCCACACATCCCGCTTAACAACCGCCCCTTCGCTTTCGCATTCTGGCTCAAAGCCGACGCTGGCTCAGCATATGGTCTCGTGATGCAGAAGGCCAGTGATGCAACGAACAGATTCTTCCACCTAATGACTCGTTTTACTCGGCGGCCGTATTTGGGGTTCTACGGGAATGACGTGAGTTCACCGCTAGCCATCGACATGGAATGGAATCATCTTGTATTCCAATACACGGGCACCGCTCAAGAGATTTGGCACAATGGACAACGAGTAGCGGTCAAGGTTACAAGCGCATATGCAGGCACGTCAGGATCAACCTATATTGGGCGTGATCCGAACTGGAGTAATGTCTCGGCATCAGATCTAAAAGGATATGTAGATGAATTCCGCGTCTATGATCGTGCTCTGACGGAAGAAGAGATCCAAATGATAATGGGATTTCCATTTCCTCCCTCAATCGTGCATGCTGTATCGCGCAGGTATCATGAACAAGCAGGTCTTTTTGATGTTCCCCTGAATCTTTATGGGGATGCGAGTATCGAGTGCAGGGCAGGTAGCCTGCTGCGACTTATCTTCACATTCACGAAAGATGTCGTGCCTGCTGATGGCGTCTTGGACAATGAGGTGGTAGTGTCTAACAGACAAGCAGTGCTCAGCCTTGAAGGACGAGAACTGACGGCCGAGATATGGGGGGCAAGCAGTCCTTCCTGTCTGACTGTGGCAATTAGCGGTCTGGTGGATTTGGAGGGCCAACCTCTCGAAGGACCGAACCAACTGTGCCTGGGCATTCTGACTGCTGATGTGAATGGTGATGGCAAGGTTAACATTTTTGACCTAGTGAGCACGCGCAATGCGATGAACCAGCCAGTGACGGCCACCAACTTTCGGGCGGACGTGAATGCCAGTGGGGCGATCAACATCTTTGATCTCGTGGCTATTCGGAACAACCTGAATATGACATTGGATTGCGACTCGCCCCCTCAGCATTGATCGCAAAGGAGCACAAAGTCATGCGGAGAATCACTCAACTGTGTTGGGTCATGATCTGTCTGCTGATTGGGACGCTGGGGGTGTACCCGGCATGGGGAGAGACGCCGTTTACCTTCGAGGTGGTTGCGGGACAGTCCACGCTCCAGAATGGCGCGGTGGCTCTCCTGTCAGCGGTGTCGCGCAAGGATCATGGGATGGCGGGCGAGTTCGATGTCAATCTGCCGGTGCAGACCTATGCCAACGCGGGCGTCGAGTGTCGAGCTGGCGGGCCGACGCAGGTTGTATTGACCTTCAGCGGGCCGGTCGACGG
>JAAYCO010000236.1 GCA_012729725.1 Planctomycetota bacterium | reverse complement strand
TCGCCGTCGATTGCAACCCGCCGGCCGGCGTTTGATGCCGCACATCGCCTTGGCCTACGCTAGCGGCTCCATTTGGTGTCGCGCGTAACTACTTGCCACATATGCACTTGCTAATTTGGTGTCGTTTTTTGCCCACTGCCGTTCGCCACCGCCCTGATCTTCCGCCATCCGGGAGATTATCCGCAGCCGGCCCGATCTCAGACAACAGCATCTGGCAGCCCTCGGCGGCCTGGACGCTGTGCCGCTCCATTTGGTGTCGCGCATAACTACTTGCCGCATATGCACTTGCAAATTTGGTGTCGATTTTTCGCCCCACGGAGGCGGCGTTGCCCCTCTTGCCGGTGGTGGGGGCGGAGCCCCCGGCCGAGCTGCCCGACCACAAGTTCGTTCTGCGTTGCTCGGCGGGTTTATCGGGGCAGGGGTAAGACATCGGCCGGGACGCGGATCGGTGATTCCGCACCCATTTCATCATGTTCCACAGGAACATGCAGATGCGATAGAGAATAGCGTTCTCGATGCCCTGCCTCTTCATGCCGGCCATGGCACACTCCCTCAAGACCTGGCCGCCATTGTACCGCGCCGCCCCGCGGATGTCGAGTACGCATTTCTATACTTATCTCACGCGGGCAACATTTTTGCGAAACGCGCAAATCGTTCCCGTTGCACCCAGTTTTCACAACCAGCACAACGCAAGAAGCCCCGCATTGCCATGCAGGGACCTGATTGCCATCGCGGGCGAATCCTCGCCGTTTGCTGTTTGGTTGGCCTCGTGATCATCGCAAGAAAAAACAAATACAACGGCGAGGTGTCGCTCCGCGACGTGAAGCTAGGTCCCCGCATTGCCATGCGTGGCTTCGGTCGTCGCGCTGATTTCGGTTCATGGGGGTAATCCGGACACATCAGGGGGCAGGAGCGATGCTGATCACTACCTGCACTTTTCTACTCGGGACCCAAGTCGGCGTGAAGCTCGCCTCCGCGCGTGGCGGCGAAGCTCCTCTTAGCCTCAGCAAGCTTGTTCAGGAAGTCATCCTTCCTGAATGATGCGACCCACTTTCTCAGCAGCAGCCATCCGCCGCTTCGGCAAGTGCTTCGCGCCCAGCGGCAATACCATCTATGCCAGCCGGCCCCGAGGTTGTTCAGCCATAGGGCTATGGCGGGGAAAGTAATTACATTAACGGCAGTGGCCAGCAGATGACGCGGCCCATAGAACCCACGCATGATCTTCTGTGCAGCCGCCTGCATACTCTCCGGAGTCATCGGGTCATCCGGCTGGAAGAGCGGGAAGTTCCCGTCGTAATACTCCAGGCCGACGGTATGTGTGGGAAATATCCTGCCAGAGGTCCTGAGCCTGTTTGTCAATTCCGTGCCGGGCAGCGGGATCGGCAGCAGCACCTGCACGGTGTCAAGGCGCGCCTTGCGAATGAACCGGGTGAAATGCCTCACGCGGTCATCCGCGCTCATTCTGAACGGCCGGTCCTGTGGCGCAGGGTAGCCGAAAATGAACATGCCGTGTATCCGGAAGCCGGCCTGATGATACAGACGGGTCAGCTCGATCATCTCCTGCGGGTCCAGCCGCTTGTTCATCGCCTTGAGCTCTTCGGCAATTGGTGATTCGTATCCTATGGCGAGATTGTTGATCCTCGCCTGGCGCATGGCCTGAAGCAGTTCGTGGTCTCGCGCACGGTCCAGGCGTATCTGCACGGTGATGCTGAATCGTGCGCCGGCCTGCTGCTGATAGTCCCGAAGCATCCGGCACAGGTGAAGCGTGTCGCGGCGATTCTGCCCGAACAGGTCGTCTACAATGAAGAAGGTCTTTCCGCCGTGTTTCTCATAGATGGACGCGAACTGATCCATCATGCGTTGCGGCGATGAGAACCGCGGCCTGCCCTTGACGGCGCAGAACTCGCAGTCCATCCCACACCCGCGAACGCCAGAGACTGGGTAGTACCGCAGGCGGCCGTGCCGCAGAACGGAGAAACTGGGGATAGGCAGTTCGTCAAAGGCCGCGATTGGCTCTCTGTCGGGCGCCCTCCGCAACTTGCCGTCTTGCAGAAAGGCGATGCCCCGAACCATGGACAGGTCCGCCTTCGACGCGAAGCACGTCAGTAGCTCACGGATTGTTCTATCACCCTCGCCGATGACGACCACGTCAATGCCGTTGCGCAGAGCCTCTTCGATGTTCTCATCGACGAAGTGATGTCCACCCGCGATGGTGCGCACACCCATTGCTTTATATCGCATGGCGATCTCATACAGGCGCGGGATGGTGCTCGTCAGGCCGCCGTAGAGGCCCACGACGTCGGCGTGCCTCGCCCGCTGCATGGCTTCGTGGTCGGGCCGACCAGCGGCGTCCTTGGGGCCCCGACGGTAGTTGTTCTCGTCGATGACCTCGGCGTCCCATCCGGGCACATCCTGCACCGCCGTGGCGATGCATACCGGCCCCAACGCAGTCATCAACTTTGCGGGGCGGGAATATATGTTGAACGCCGGATAGGCTGGACAGACGATCCGCAGGCGGGATCGTCGGCCCAGGCGCTCATCAGCTTGTATTTGCGTCGTCTGCATTTGCAGCCCCTTTCATCAACTTTCAGGAGCCTTTCTTGCCCTGCTCGGCTCTCAGAAACCCCTTGTTGCCGGCAACGGCGGACCCTGGGGCCGGCAGCAAAAAGCCGACGCAACCTTGCCCGCAAAAGGGCAAGACCTCGTCGGCTTACTCTTCAGTAGGCCTCCCGGCAATGCCGGGCCGCCCTTATTTAGCCGTATGACATCACTGTGCATGCTTCCGTACACAATCATTATAGTGCGGCCTTGGTCGGCCAGGAAAAAGTGGCAGCGGGGAAAGCCCCCGGTGAGCGTGCCGATCGCATCTGCGAAGGTGGCGGGCGATCTGACGCCTGCCGCATCCCCATAAAGCCGCCAGATTATCTTGCAATTCCTCCCTGCGATGCTAAAGTGTACAGCCTGCCCGGCCATGCCGGCGGACGTATGAACTCATACGGGGCGTAGCTCAGCTTGGCTAGAGCGCTGCGTTCGGGACGCAGAGGTCGCAAGTTCAAATCTTGTCGCCCCGACTTTGTTTGAGAATAGGCCCTTCGGCGAGAACGTCGAAGGGCTTTCTCTTTGTCGTTACAAGACTTGTGGCGTTCAATGTTCGGTTCAATAGAACCGCCTCCAAAATCGCCCGCCGCTCCTCCTTTGTTGAAACGCGCCATCGTTCTGCTGCCGTTTGGGCCAGGTCGAACGCCTCCACAGCCTGTTCTAATCCAGTCAGTGGCGCGGCCCGGCTGGTCTGGATGTCGGCCTCGAGATTCAGACCAAGGGCAAGAAGGCCCGCTTCAAGAAGACCGATCGCGGCTTGTTCACCAGCAACGTTTAGCGTCATCCGCTCACTCCGCTTCATCGACCCCGGCCATCGTGGCTGGGGTCTTCTCAGTCGTGTCAGTGACCTCGTCTCCGGAGATGCGCCGTGCCTTCTTTCTGGCTGGCGATGTACGCCTCGCCTGCCTCGCGCTGGGCGTCAAGGCTGTTGAACTCCTGCTCCAGGCCGTCCTCGGTACTCTTGCGGGTGTAGATGGCGCACCGGAACGTCACGGGCGTGTTGGCGGCGGTCCTACTCATTGACGACTCCGTTCTTGCCGGGTTTTCCGGGCTTCAGATTGAAGAAGTGGTAGCCGTTCCAGTGCGTGCCGGTGACGGCCCTGGCGACGGCGGAGAGCGTGCGGTAGACCTCGCCCTCGTATTCAAAGCCGTGCGGCAGGACGCGAACCACGATCT
>JAAYCO010000235.1 GCA_012729725.1 Planctomycetota bacterium | reverse complement strand
TACCAGTGCCCGAAGAAGTACGACGCCAGCCAGACATCGCTCACGCCCGCCTCTCGTGCGAGATCGAGCAATTCAGGGCGTTTGGTAATGACCTTGGAGGCCAGGCAGCAGTGAAAACGCCGGGCGCCCTGTGCGGCCAGTACCGACGTCGGCTTGAGGAATGCCGAAGCACCCGCAGCGGCGCTGATCGCCAGAAAATCGCGTCTTGATAACATAGTCGGGGGATTCCTTCATGGCCGCTTGAGACGTCTGACAGAAGTCGCATGTCAGAATTTCACCACCGGCATCATACAGCGAGAGACAGCGGATTTCAAAGGGGGAATGGAAGGTATCCGGTACGAACGCCAACCGTACCCAGTACCTCGAACTCCTCTCCGGCTTGTGCATGGGTGACAGGGCCCCCCCGGCGTTGCAGAGTATGACGCAATCATCCGCGCGACGCTCGCCGGACAGGCCCGTTGACGTCGGCGAGCCATGCCGAATTCCTTTTACTCCGCGGGAAGCGTCTTGTATCTTCGGGTCCGATAGATTCACCGAGCTTGGCTTCAATCCGAATACTGAGGGTGTACAGAGGCGCAGATGGACAAGCAGGAGAAGATGAACGCACGGGCGCAATCGAACGGACGGAATCCCTGGTCACTGAGCGATGAAGACGTTGTAGAACACCTTGGCAGCAGTGCCGAACGTGGACTTGACGCGGACCAGGTGCGGCGACTTCGCGAGCAATATGGCCCAAACCTTCTGCGGCAGGTCGAACGCAAGAGCGTCTGGCAGATCCTGATCCATCAGTTCAAGAGCCTCATCATGCTCCTGCTGGCGGGCGCAGCGATTCTGTCGCTGGCGTTCGGTGATTGGGTCGATGCCTTGGCGATCGGTGGGGTCATCGTGATCAACGTGGGCATCGGCCTGTTCATGGAACTGAAGGCCGTGCGCTCGATGGAGGCGCTGCGGCGACTCGAGCGGGTCACCGCCCGCGTCCGCCGAGCCGGGCAGGTCATCGAGGTGCGGGCCCAGGAACTGGTCCCCGGCGACATCGTTCTGATTGAGGGCGGCGATCTCGTCAGCGCCGATATGCGGGTTTTGCAGGCCTCGAAACTCCAAGTCGATGAGTCGGTCCTGACAGGCGAATCGCTGCCGGTGCTCAAGCAGACCGATCCGCTCGATGCCGATGCCGCCCTGGCCGACCGGACCAACATGCTGTTCAAGGGCACGGCGGTAACGCGTGGCTCCGGGGAAGCGGTGGTGACGGCCACGGGGATGAACACGGAACTCGGTGAGATTTCCTCGTTGGTCCACGAGGCTCAAGAGTCTGCCACTCCGCTGGAAAGGCGATTGGCCCTGCTGGCCCGAAAGCTGTTGTGGGTCACGCTGCTGATCATTGTCATCGTCGCGGTCACGGGCATCGCCCGGGGCAAGGGGGTGGTCATGATGATCGAGACGGCCATCGCTCTGGCGGTCGCGGCGATCCCGGAGGGGCTGCCGATCGTCGCCACCCTGGCCTTGGCTCGCGGCATGATTCGTATGGCCCGGCACAACGCTCTGGTGAATGAACTCGGCGCCGTCGAGACACTCGGCGGCACCAGCGTTATCTGTACGGACAAGACAGGGACCCTCACTGAGAACAAAATGACTGTAGTGGAGATCGTTCTGGAAGATGGACCTGTGACGATCGACCAGAAGGTTGAGGTTCAGCAGAACGATCCTCTGCGGGAAGCCCTGGAAGTCAGTGTCTTGTGCAACAACGCCTCTCTCGCATCCGGCCAGCCATCGCATTCCGGCCTGGGCGACCCGCTGGAGGTGGCCTTGCTTGTCGCCGCCGGGATGGCCGGGATCGACGGCGACGATCTGCGACAGAGGTTCCCCGAGGAGCGAGAGGACGCGTTTGACTCCGATACCAAGGTCATGGCGACGTTCAACCGGATCGCCGATGGGTATCGCGTCGCCGTCAAGGGCGCGTTCGAGGAGGTGATCGCATCCTGCTCGTCGGTACGGACGAAGACGGGGACTGAGCCCCTCCGCGAGGAACGGCGTAAGCACTGGCTGGATGTCAATACCAGGCTGACCGAACAGGGGCGGCGCGTTTTGGCTTTGGCCTCCAGGCAGGTCAACTCCCTGGATGCGCCGCCGTATGAGGATCTCTGCTTCCTCGGTCTGGTGGTGATGGAGGATCCACCTCGCTCCGATGTTTCCGACGCGATTCAAGCCTGTCGCCAGGCGGGCATTCGCGTCGTCATGATTACCGGGGACCATCCCAAGACGGCTTTCAGCATTGCTTCGGCCGTTGGTCTGACCGATGACGAGGCACACGATGTCGTGGTGGGCAAGGATATCGTGCCGGCCGATCGAATGTCGGCGCAGGACCGTGAGCACTACCGGGCAACGTCGGTCTTCGCCCGGGTCAGCCCGCGCCAGAAGCTCGACCTGATCGACGTGCACCAGCAGTCCGGAGCCGTTGTCGCGATGACGGGTGACGGCGTTAACGATGCTCCGGCTCTGAAAAAGGCCGACATTGGCATCGCCATGGGCCAACGGGGCACGCAGGTGGCGCGCGAGGCCGCCGATATGGTCCTGAAAGATGATGCGTTCGCCACCATCGTCGTGGCGGTCCAGCAGGGTCGCGTGATCTTCGACAACATTCGGCGATTCGTCTTGTACCTGCTTTCCTGCAACGTCAGTGAAGTGATGATTGTCTTCGCCGCCTCGCTGGTGAACGCCCCGTTGCCCATTCTGCCCCTTCAGATTCTCTTCCTGAACCTCGTCACGGACGTTTTTCCCGCGCTGGCTCTGGGGATGGCCGAAGGCGATCCCCGGGTCATGGAACGAAAACCGCGCAGGCCCGAAGAGGCCATCCTGCCCGCCCGACAGTGGTTCAGTATCGCCGGCTATGGCGTGCTCATCACCTTCTCTGTGCTCCTGGCCTTCGGCGTTGCTCTGAAGGCGTTGACCGTGGATGCCGAGCGGGCCGTAACCATATCGTTTCTGACGCTCGCCCTGGCTCAGTTGTGGCACGTGTTCAACATGCGGGGCGCCGGCTCCGGCGTTCTGCGAAATGAAATCACGGGCAGCCGCTACGTCTGGGGCGCCGTGGGGCTGTGCGTGGGATTGCTCCTGATCGCCGTCTATGTGCCTGTGGTCGCCGGGGTGATGGGCTTGACCCGTCCGGGCCTGGGCGAATGGCTTCTCGTTCTGCTGTGCAGCGCGCTGACGTGGGTCTTAGGGCAGGGCGCGAAGGTGATTGCGGCTAATGTTGGGAACCCTTCGCACAACAACTCGACTCGCCTCGCCGCCGGCTCATAGCGGAGGCCCGGGAACCTCACTTCCTGTTGGGAGCGGGATTCTAATTGTCCTCCTGGGATCGCACGGGTAGGTTTGCCGGCATGATGCGGCGGGCTGCAGGTGCGACTGCTGGCGTTGGCGCAAGCGATGGCTCGGGTCACGAATTGGAGGAATCGATGGGTCCAGGGAAGACGCTGACGGTTGTGGCCTCGGTCGGGTTCATTCTGTGCGCGTGGACGGAGTCGGCGGAGGGCTATTACCCGAAGTTCTTCACGCTGGACATCGGGCAGACGTGCACGGATGCCTTCGGAGGCGATGTCCCCAGGTCGGTGAAGCTTCTCGACGTTGTCGACAGCTACGAGATGGGCTACTGGCAGGGAGGACTGCGGAAGATCTGCTACAAGTCCACCATCACGTTGGCCGTGGACGGGGTCGAAGGCACGGTCGGCTGCGGCCCGTTCTACATGCCGGTGGTCCTCAACGGTTTGCGAATATGCGGCGAGTTGACCCGGGCCTTCACGATCGACAGCACCGCCATACCGGAGATGTCCGAAGCAGTTTTGTTGAGCGCCAAGGACGCCTCGATGCCCTGGTACGATCCCGGCTGGTTTGCCTTTCCCCTCAGAGACTACCGATGGGGATGCGCCAACTTCTTGAATGCCTGGCTCGGGTTCCATGACATGTCCGGCGGCAAGCGGTACTATCACTATGGCCTCGATCTGGGCGGGATGTACCCGAAGCATCACCGGCTCGTGTCGATGATTCCGAACGCCGAAGTCCTCTCCTACGGCACCGGCGTCTCGATCCGCAATTCCGAATTCGAGATTCTCTACTACCACATGGTCGATCGTCACTTGAGACAGGACCTTGGCGTGGGAAGCGTTCTCGGTCGAGGCGAGATGTTCGGGTACCTGGGCAACTCCGGCTGTGGCAACGATGCCCACGTACACATCGACATGCGCTACGTCTCGGACCCCAAGAGGAATATCAACTGCTTCCCGATGCTCGTGCAGGCGTACCTCGAAGAATATGATGAGCCGCTGTCGTTTCCGGGACACAAGAGGCATTGTTATGCGGGAGACACGATCGAACTCGAAGGCTCCTTGTCCGTGGCGCCTCGGGGCCGGAGCATCACGTCCTACGAATGGACGTTCACGGATGGGACCACGGCAGCCGGAGCGAATGTGCGTCGAACCTACGGCGCGCCAGGCGCCTACGCGGAAGAGCTGACCGTGACGGACAGTGCCGGCAAACGCTCGTCGAACTACGTCATGGTATTCGTCTACGACCGGGAAAACCCGACCGATGCTCCCTATGCCGATTCGCTGAGTCATTTTCCGGTCAGGGGCATCGTCCCCAGAACGCCGGTCGCCATCTACTTCCACGGGAGAAACATGACTTCGAACTTCTCCATCGATTATGGCGATGGCGTGGTCGAGGCCGCCTCGGACCACGGCACGAAAGTGCATTCGTACCTGCATCCGGGCGATTACACGGTTACCTACAAGGGGGATGGGCCCGGCGGCACAGGAATCTTCCGAAGGAAGATCCTCGTGCGCGGTCAATAGGGCGCCGGAGAGGAGCGCAACGGAGCGCGTAGGAAGCAGGCCCCTTCGGCTTCGCTCAGGGCGGGGTCTTACGAGCCAGCTACGAGCGCCGCTGGCGTCGTAAGATACGTTTGGGCCAATAGTTACGCTCTGGAACGGTCTCTGTTTGCCTGCCTTGGCGAGAAATCCGGGCTGGCGGCGCCATGGGGGCGAGGAGGGGAGAATTTCCCCGGGCGGAACTGGTTGCGGAAATTTTTCGCGATTTTGTAACGGGCTCCTGAAACGCCCGTCCATACCTGCGGGGATCACGGCGGGCCCGTATGCGTCGCGCGGCGCAGGGCCCAAACGTGATCCCCCAACGGGGAATCTGCGAAACATCTCTTCGCCAGGGGCGTTGGACACAGC
>JAAYCO010000234.1 GCA_012729725.1 Planctomycetota bacterium | reverse complement strand
GCCTCGACGATGACGAACTCGGTAGTGTCGGCGGCGAAGGCGGCGACATTAACGCATATCAGTGAAAGGGCCAGTGCGATAAAGGTAACGCGGCGGGGCATTGTTGTCTCCCGTTTATGAGTTCTACGGCGAAGGTTATCAATTACAGCACAAGGTGGCTAGTCCAGGCGATCATGGCCCCAGAGGTCGTCACGATTGTCGTTAAGATCTTCAGGCGATGCCGGCGCGAGCATGTTCCCGGCCACAGCCAGTATGTTCACCTTGCCCAGATGCCTGGACGATCATAGACGCACCGACCTCCGGCCCAAACCACAGAGAACATCCTCAGGCATTTCCGGCATCATGCTTCCGTTGACAACAACATCTCTTTTCTTGCGTGCCCAAAGCCCTTGCATCATTTCGGCGACGCAGTTGGCTTTTCCTGCGATTTCTTGATCGCCATGATCCTATTCGTAATCTGTTCCACGGTGACTATGGTGTCCGGGTGCAGGCCGTCTCGCTTGGCGACCTTGCAGGTCCAGCCGTTATCACGCACTTCCACGAGCATGAAGTGCCGGAAGCCGCCGATCTCTTCAAGATCGTGGTCAGATAGATTCGTGCCCTTGGGGATGGTCCCGCCAACCTTGCCGCCTCCGCAATTGGCCAGGCCGTAGTATTGAACCCCGTCGCGCTGGCCGTAGTTGCAGTACCTGTGAAGATGGCCGGCGAAAACCGCAGCCACCTTATAACGAGCCAGCAATGGCTCAACCTTCTCCTGCCAATGCTTAAGAACCTTCGCTGAGGTTTGCGTGGTCTGCCAGCTCGGGCGATGCACGAAGACGAAAGTGTGCTTCGCATCATGGTTCTTCTCAAGATCCGCCTCCAGCCATGCCAGTTCCTCGTCGCTCAGGGCGCCGCCCAGCGAGACAGTTTTGTCGCCATCCTTTATGACTTCCGCATTGAGCACGATGAAATGGCACTGCTCGTGATCAAACGAGTAGTAGGTCTGGCCATACCGTTCAGCGTATATATCAAGAGTTGAGCTTTGTGTTTCTCCGGCGAAGGTATTGATATCGTGGTTGCCGGGCACGAGTTTTAGCGGCGCCTTGAGCATCTTGACCTGCTCGTCGAATTCATCCCACATGGCCAGCACCTGTTCGTCGGTCTTATGAACGGGGGCTGAGCTTATCATGTCGCCGCACATGACTACGAAGGCAGGGTCGAACGCGTTGATCTGCCTGATGGTGCGGGCGAATTCAGCCTTGGCCACTTTTGCGTTCTTGTGATAGCCCTGGTGAGCATCGGCAGCGACCACGAAGCAAAAGTCTTGGTCTCCCATTGCTGGCGCAGCGCCAAGAAACAAAGCCAAAACCACACATGCAGTGGACCGAAGGAAGAGCGGCGACAAAAAACGATGACAAATCATTTGGCGTCTCCGTGATAAAGGAAGCCATGCTGATCAGAGCATATAGTAACAGCTCTGGCGCAGCTATAAAGCATCGTACTTAGTGCGAGCTGTTGTTCATACTGACAATTCTGTAGAAACTCTATTTCACCATCTAAAACCGACCCAGAACAGATTCCTTTTACGTGGTGACGCCCACCCTGAGATGCGTTCCGGTTGCCGCCGCCGCCACTGCGTTGTTGATGTCGGAAAGCGGGAATGTCGCGCCGACGATGTCCACGTAAGGATATCTTCGGCAGTTCTGTTGCAAAAAGTCCACCGCCGCCCCGAGGTGATCGGGCCGGTAATTGTGGATTCCCTTTATCGTAAGGCACTTGCGGGTGAGAGTGTTGCCGTCGATGGCAAGATCGCTGCCGGGCATGACGAGGCCGGCGATGAGATATCGCCCGCCGATTCGCAGGGCCTCAACGCCTTGCGCCACCGCGCCGGCCCAGCCGCACACTTCAAAGGCAACGTCAACACCGCGGCATGGTGTAGTATCCGCAATCTGCTCGACGGCCTTCGACCACGGCGTGACGCTGGTGTTAATGCACTGGGTTGCGCCAAAGTCTGTCGCAAGTGCGAGTCTTGGCGCCGAAACGTCAACCATGATCACCTCGGCAGCGCCGGCTTCCCGCGCCAGTGCGGCAAGGTTCAGGCCCAGCAACCCGGCCCCGTGAATCAGCACCGTCTCGCCGGCCTGAAGGCCGATAGCCTCCGTGGCGTTAATCACTGTTGAAAGAGCGCAGTTTGCCGGGGCAGCCACGTCGTCGGGAATCGTGCACGGAATTTTGAAGACGGCAGTGCCGTCCAGCAGGCAGATGTACTCGGCGTAACCGCCGGTGAGGTGGGGGGCCTCCTCGCAGCAGGTGTGGCCGTATTTCTTCAAATGCTCGCACTTCTGCGGCAGGTTCAAGCGGCAGTAGCGGCACCGCCCGCAGCTTGCCATGATCGTCCACGTTACGCGGTCGCCGATTTCCAGTTTCTCGCCTCGCGCATCCGTCGCGTCGGCATCGCCCAGGGCGACTATCCTGCCGACGATCTCGTGCCCAAGTATCAGCGGGGCGGGCTCACGCCGCCGACCCGCGATCGTGTGAAGATCGGAACCGCATATCGTGCTCATCAGCACCTTGCACAGCATGGCGCCCTTGTCGAGTTTGTCCGGCAGCGGGAATTGGCGCAGCTCAAGCGGTTTGGACGAGTCAACGAATACGGCAGCGGCACATGTGGATTTCATAATTCAGCCCTCAGCGACGCGACGCCCAGCCCTTCAACGCCAATGCCAAGCAGCGGCGAGAGGTTGGTGATAACGGGCACATTGGCGGCGACATCGGGCCAGTTGCGTTTGGCCAGATGATGCTTCAGCCAGATCGGACTGATGCCGGCAGCGATTGCGCCTTCCATGTCCGCGTGATAGTCGTCGCCGACGAAGATCGCCTTGTCTGGCGGAACGCACAAAGCGGCCAGACACGCGTCAAAAGGCTCTCTTGCCGGCTTGGCAGGCATGCCATCCTGGCCTGCGATAATCAGCGAGTCGAACAGGTCCGTGATTTGCGGCCAATCGCCCAGCCGATGCCTGCAACCTTCAGCGCCCTGGGCGTTAGTGACCATGCCAAGACGATACTGCTTACGCAAGGCCTCGAGAACCCGCATAGTCTCGGGAAACGGGCTGGTTCCATCAGCTACCGTCCGCCAGTAGTCTGCTTCCCATGCCTTGAGTTGCTCGACGTTAACGCCGCGCCCAAAGTGCGTATATACTTCGCTCCATATGCGAACCCGCGACGCCTCCGAACGATCCTTGAACTGCCGCCGAATTCGCCGATATTCCGCAAGGAAGCCTTCGGCGTCGGTCAGTTGCAGGTCGGTCAGGATGTTGCGCTGGGCCGTCTTCTCGGCGTTGCGGAAGGCAGCCGACGAATCCACCAGCGTTTGACCGAAGTCGAAAAGCACCGCCTTGATCATGTTGCCTAATCCCGGCCCCATTTTCTGAGATAATCGCCGAAAAGCTCTTCATCGCCGGGCACGTGCTCGGGTATGGGCGTCGAAAGTATCGTGTAGTTAAGGAAGTGCCTCCAGTTGATGTTCTCGCTTGTCATGTTGCCCGCCCATGAGCCGCAGCCGAGCGTGTCGGTGGTGGGCAGGCCGTTGAACCAGCTTCCGCTGTTGGCGGCTGCGTGAGGCATGTTGCAGATTACCCTGCCGACGTTGGCCCGCAGCGCAAGCGTTATCTGCCGCTGCTCGTCCTTCGTGTGTATCGACACGGAATGACCCTCACCGGAAAACCGCTGCATCTCCTTCACTCGTTCGACCATCTCGTCGAAGTCGGTCCATTTCCACACCGTCAGCACGGGTGAGAGTTTCTCGCCCGAGAAACGATCCTCCGGCCCGGGCTTCTGACCCAACACCATCAGGAGCTTCGTGTGCCTGGGGGCGTTGATCCTGGCGTTGGCGGCGAGGAAGTCGGCGGGCTTGGCCACTATGTCCCGATTCAGCGTTACGCCGTCGGGCCACATGTAGGCCCGAAGCCGCTCGCGTTCATCCTCGTCGCACAAGTAGCCGCCCTGCGCCTGCAACTGGCCGAGCATCTCATCGTAAATCGCCGCCTCGATCGCCACGGCGTTTTCCGACGAGCAGGAGGCTGCGTTGTTGGCGGTTTTGGATTTGATGATCTTGGCGGCTGTGGTCTGCGGCTCGGCGCTGGCGTCTACTATGGAGATCACATTCCCGGCGCCGACGGTGTGGCAGGGCTTGCCCGCCTCGTAAACCACCCGCACCAGTGCTGCTCCGCCGGTGGCGACGGCGAAATCGCAACTCGCCATAAGTTCGCGGGTCTTTTCCCTGCTGGTCTGGCGAATGCACTGCAACAGGTCTTCGGGCGCGCCGATTTTCT
>JAAYCO010000043.1 GCA_012729725.1 Planctomycetota bacterium | reverse complement strand
TCAGCGACGCTGAAGTAGTACAGGAGCGTGGCTACATCCGCCGAAGCAAGCACAATAGGCCCCGCAGCCACCTTGGGATCGATCTTCAGTTTGTGAATTGCAGTTGGAATGGCGACGCCCAGCATGCAGGCGGCTATGATCGACAGGCAAATGCTGCCGCCTACAGCCAGGGCCTGCATGGGCGCGCCGCGCCATGCCCAGGCAGTTCCGCCAATAATGGCCCCGCAGCCGAAGCCCAGCATCCCCGAGGTGGCAAACTCCTTGCGGGCCGAGATGAGTATCTGTCGCCAGCTCGTCTGCCGGCCAATCAGGCTTTGCAGCGTGATGGTCATCGACTGCATGCTCACGCTTTCGCCCAGGGCAAGCACCACGGTAAGGAACATCGCCAGCAAGACAACCTCGCTAAGCAGCAGCTCAAAGCGAGATGCGATGAACGCGCAGACTATTCCGCTGGCCATGTTGCAGCCGAGCCAGGGAAACCTGTCCCTGAAACTGCGCCACGACGACACGCGCCTGCCAAGAGCCACGTGCACGCCGATCAACTGGAACGCGCTGTCCATTCGCTGATGGGCGCCTGTGAGAACATCGTCGGTGAACTGGTTGAGGTCGATTATGCCCTCAAGCCGCCCTTCATCGTCAACCGCGGGCATCGCCAGAAAGCGGTGCTCCAGCAGCAACTCGCACGCATCCAGCACCGTTGCCGACGATTTGACCGAGACCGCGGGCGCAACCATCAGGTCTTCAATTCTGACTGAGGGGTCGCTTCCAAGCAACCGGCGGACGGGAACAACGCCAAGGAGCTTACGTTCATGGTCAACCACATACAGGTAGACGATTCTGCCCCCGATGTTCTTGCGGCGGAATTCGGCAGCAGCCTCGGCAGACGTCTGATCAACACGAAGCGTAATCACATCCTTGTGGATGTGGTCAAGTACAGGCTCACTAAGGCTTTCGATGCCAATTTTGTCCATCATGCATCCTGCCGGCGCAAAGTCCGGCAAAAAGGTTGCCCGGATCATACTGCATGATGGCGGATCGTTCAACTTGGTGAAGGTTTGACGGCCGACTGAATCGCAAAACCTTGCCACTCCCCGGACATTTGTGGCGTAGTAGTAGCTCAGGGAAGATTTTTCGGTTGTTTGCCGACATAGCTTTCGGTAAGAAATTGCCATGGCATCTGAATACAAGCGATATGCACGCGCACTGTGGTTGCTCGCGATGCTATGCGCCTGCTGCGCGTTGTCGGGTTGCCGTAGAAACACTGCCGGCGGGGTGAACGTCATGGGCTCCACGTCCATTCAGCCCTTCGCCGAAGTGCTTGCCGACGAGTTCAATAGCCGTCATCCCAGCTCTCGCATCGACGTTCAGGGCGGCGGCAGCACCATGGGCATTCAATCTGTCACCAACAACCTGGCGCAGATCGCCATGTGTTCGCGAGAGCTTAAAAGCTCCGAAAGCCGATATCTCAAGCCGATAATCATCGCCCTTGACGGCATGGCGGTTGTAGTGCACAAGGACAACACGGTGTCAAACCTGACCCGCGAGCAGGTCCGCGAGATGTTCGTCGGCAACATTACGAACTGGTCGCAGGTGGGCGGCGAGGATAGACCGATCCGCCTGATCACACGAGAGGAAGGCTCGGGCACGCGCGAAGCATTTGCCAAGCTGGTCATGAACAACCAGAGGGTTTCCCGCAAGGCCCTGACGCAGGAATCCAACGGCGCCGTCAAGGAACTGGTTCGCGGCGATCGCGCAGCCATCGGCTACATGTCGCTTGGTCTGGTCAACGACGAGGCGAAGATAGTCAACATTGAAGGCATTGTGCCCTCAACCGACAATGTGAGGAACGGCTCATACCCGCTGGTCCGGCCGTTCTTGTTCGTGGTGCGAATGGGCGCGGTGCTTTCGCCCGCCGCCAAGGAATTCCTGGAGTTCGTGCTGTCGCCCCAAGGCCAGCACCTGCTTGTCGAGGAAGGGCTGGTGTCGGTGCTATGAGAGCATCTCAGGGCATGCCCAAACGCAGCCCCTTGGGCGCATGGCTGGACAGGAAGCAGGATCTTTTCATCAGTTCCATCCTGCTGGTTGTCGCCCTTTCCGCCATAAGCGGCCTGGTGGTTATCACCGCCTTCATATTCAAGGAAGGCCTGCCGATTATGCTTCAGGTCGGCGTGGGCAAGTTCGTTTCCTCAAGCGACTGGTACCCGGCTGAAGGCCATTTCGGCATCTTTCCGATGATCATGGGCTCTCTTGCGGTGACTGCCGGAGCGCTTGTCATCGGCGGCGTGCTTGGCCTCGGCTGCGCGGTAGTACTGACCCAGTTCTGCCCGAGGTGGGCGGTGTCGATTCTCAAGCCCAGCATTGAACTGCTGGCCGGCATCCCATCCGTCGTTTACGGCTTCATTGGCGTGGTGATACTGGTGCCGATGATTCGCGTGCATCTGGGCGGGCCGGGGCTGTCGGTGCTGGCCTCGTCAATTGTGCTTGGCATTATGATGCTGCCTACGGTGACAAGCATCTCGGTAGACGCGCTCCAGGCGGTGCCAAAGGCATATCGCGACGGCTCAATCGCACTTGGCGCCACGCACTGGCAGACAACGAGGATGGTTATCCTCAAGGCCAGCCGAAGCGGACTTGTCGCCGCGATGATCCTGGGCATGGGAAGGGCCGTGGGCGAAACCATGGCTGTCATCATGGTTGCGGGCAACACATTGGACGTTCCCGACAGCATCCTTGCCCCGGTGCGCACGCTCACCAGCAACATCGCCCTCGAAATGGGCTACGCTGCCGGCGACCATAGAAAGGCGCTGTTCGCCACTGGCGTGGTGCTGTTCGTGATCATCATGATCCTTAACACCATAGCGCTGACCGTCAGCCGGCGCAGAAGCCGAAGGAAGTCCGGCGCATGACGAGGCAGGCCATCAGCAATCCTCTTCACGCCGACGAAGGCGCTGACAACGGCGCCCCACCGCCGCAGATTAATGCGCCCAGGCATCGTCGGCAGTTACGCATACCACCGGACGTCGCCCAGCGGATCGTGGTTGGCGGCCTGTGGGCGATAGCGATGTCCGCCGTCGCAGTGCTACTGTTCATCATCGTATTCATCATGGTCAAGGGTCTGCCGCACGTGACGCCCGAGTTTCTTCTTCAGGCCCCGGCCAAGGGCGGAAGGCTTGGCGGCGTTTCGCCTATGATCTTCGGCACGATCGCCGTGGCGGGCCTTGCCGTGCTCATCGCCGGCCCTATCGGCGTTATTACTGCGATATACCTGACCGAATACACCAGAGAGAGCAAACTGACGGCGTTCATTCGTTTTGGCGCCGACTGTCTGGCGGGCATACCGTCGATTATCTTCGGCCTGTTCGGGTTCGTCTTCTTCGCCGACACCCTGGGCCTGGGCATATCGATTATCTCAGGCGCTCTGACGCTGGCGCTGATGGTTCTGCCAACCATAATCCGCACCAGCGAAGAGGCAATACGAGCCGTTCCGGCCGCCTTCCGCGACGTGAGCTTCGGCCTGGGCTCGACACGATGGCAGATGGTCACGCGGGTCGTGCTTCGAAGCGCCCTGCCGGGCATAGGAACGGGCATAGTGCTGTCCATCGGCAGAAGCATCAGCGAAACGGCGGCGTTGATGCTGACGTCCGGCATGGTGGCAAGGCATCCAAGTTCAGTATTTGACAGCGCCCGCACGTTGGCCCTGCACTTTTTCACGCTGTCGCGCGAAGGCATATCGATGCCGAAGGCCTACGCGACGGCTGCGGTGCTGGTGCTGGCGATATTGATGATAAACCTGCTGGCGTACTGGTTCATGAGGCGATTCATCGCCAGGGTTCGATAATGATGTCCGCCAATAACGAAATGCACAAAGTCGATCATATTCGCTGCTCCCACGTTGGCGAGCACTGCGCGACTTCGCCAGGCCCCGCAAAGATAGTTGTGCGCGACTTTCACGCGGGCTTCGGCGAAACGCAGGTGCTGCGAAACGTCAGCCTGGACATATATCCTTGCCAGCGTCTTGCGATTATCGGCCCAGCGGGCGGCGGGAAAACCACATTCCTCCGCAGCCTCAACAGGCTTAACAGCCTTGAGCATGACTTCCGGCACAGCGGCAGCATTCTTCTGGACGGGCAGGACATCTTCGCCAGTAACGTGGATGTCGCTCGTATTCGCCGCCGGGTTGGAATGCTGTACGCAGTGCCGATTCCGCTGCCGCTGAGCATCTACGAGAACCTCACCTATGGCCCTCGCCTGGCGGGAATTCGAGATCGCCACAGGCTTGACGAGCTTGTTGAAACCAGCCTTAAGAGCGCCATTCTTTGGGACGAAGTCAAGGACAGGCTCAGAGAGCCGGCGCACAATCTCTCCGGCGGCCAGCAGCAGCGAATGTGCCTGGCGCGGGTTCTGGCGCTCGAGCCCGAGGTCCTGCTGCTGGATGAACCGTGCAGCGGGCTTGACCCTATTTCCACGGCGAAAATCGAAGACGCCCTCGACGAACTCAAGAGCCGATACACCGTCGTCCTGGTGACGAACAACACAAAGCAGGCGGCGCGGGCGTCGGAGCGAACGGCGTTCTTCCTTATGGGCGAGATGATCGAATGCGGCCCGACGGCGGTGATCTTCACCAACCCCCGCCACGGCAGGACCAGCGACTACATCACGGGGCATTTTGGATGACGGCCCAGCACAAAATACACTCGAAAGACCTCAACCTGTGGTATGGCGACTTTCACGCGCTCAAGGACGTGAGCATCGCCGTCCGCGACCGGATGATCACGGCGATTATTGGTCCCAGCGGCTGCGGCAAAAGCACCCTGCTGAGATGTTTCAACCGGATGAATGATCTGAACGCGGCCGTACGGGTGCAGGGCGGGCTTTTTCTGGATGGTCAGGATTGCTACGGCGCAAGGCTTCCGCTGACGCAACTGCGAAAACGAGTCGGCATGGTGTTCCAGCGGCCAAACCCGTTTCCGCTTTCGATATTCGACAATGTCGCCTACGGCCCGCGCGTCCATGGCGTGACGGGCAAGGATAGACTGGCCGAAATCGTTGAACAAAGCCTCGCGTCAACCGCCCTTTGGGATGTGCTCAAGGATCGGCTTTGGGAGCCGGCCCTTGACCTCAGCGCTGAACAACAGCAGCGGCTGTGCATTTCCAGACTCGTTGCCGTTGAGCCGGAGGTGCTGCTGATGGACGAGCCCTGCTCGGCGCTGGATCCCATAGCAACCGAGCATATTGAAGAGCTGATGCGCACGCTGGCCGAGAAATACACGATCATTATCGTGACGCACAACATGCAACAGGCAGCGCGCATCTCAAAGGAAACCGGCTTCATGCTTCTGGGCGAACTTGTCGAGTTCGGGCAGACCGAGCAGGTCTTCACCAATCCCCGCGACAAGCGCACCGAAGACTACGTAACCGGAAGGTATGGTTAACCCGCCTCGCCATATCGCAAGATGCTGTTAGATACGTCGATTCCCTTGCTTGCTAATGTCAATGCACCTGTTTAGATGCGGAGCATTTCTTTTTCCAAGTATAATCATAAGTGGTTGAAAGCCGGTGGGTTCCGCGGTACAATCGCGGCGTTGACATGTCCAAGCAGCCATGTCCAGGAGAACGAGATGCCGCATTGTTGGGATGCAGGCAATGAAGGGCCGCAGAATACGTTCTTCACCGGCAGGTTGTTG
The DNA here is from genome assembly GCA_012729725.1 of Planctomycetota bacterium. Classification (GTDB taxonomy): domain Bacteria; phylum Planctomycetota; class Phycisphaerae; order SM23-33; family SM23-33; genus JAAYCO01. The sequence goes on along the minus strand of JAAYCO010000043.1, from coordinate 9,568 downwards.
TCCGACATGCTGGGAGCCGCGGCAGTCCGCGACGGGATCGTAATAGACGCCAACGAGCAGTTTCTGAAAATGACCCGGCGGCGCCGGCGGGACATGCTCGCTGGCGGCATCACTCTCAAAGGTCTCACGCCCCCCGAATACGACCTGATACTGGCCAGGGAATTGAACTCGTTGTGGTTGAACGGGCATTGCCTTCCCTTTGAAATGGAATTCGTGCTGCCTGAGGCAGGAAGGGCGCCTGTAGTGGTCGGCCCGTCGCTGGTTCCCGAGCACGCCGACGTTTTTGTCTTTTTCGCCCTGGACATCAGCGGGCAGAAGAAGGCCGAAGCCGATCTTCAGAAAGCCCACGACGACCTCGAGGCGAACGTTCGCAGCCGAACCGCGGAGTTGGCGCGAACCGTGCAGAAGATGCAGCAGGAAATCGCAAAACGCAAACGGGCCGAGAAATCGCTCCGCAGGCAGTCCAATCAGTTGCGCGAGTTGACTTCCGAGCTCACTCTGGCCGAGCACCGGGAGCGGCGCAGAATTGCAGGCGTCCTGCACGACTCCGTACAGCAACTGCTTGCAGGCGCGTCATTTCGAGCGTCGCTTCTGGCTAAGAATTCCGTGGCCGATGTTCCCAAGGCAGCCGAGGAGATATGCGAACTGCTTTCAGGCGCTATTAAGGTGTCCAGAACGCTTACCGGCGAATTGTGCCCGCCGATTCTTCCCGACCGTGGCCTGATTGGCGCGATGCAGTGGCTCAACCAGTGGATGTACGACAAATTCCGCCTGACCGTCGATATGGTTCTTCCTGAACCTATGAACGTAAACCCGCCGGACGACATGTCCATTCTGCTGTTTCAGTCTGTGCGGGAACTGCTGTTCAATGTGGCCAAACACGCAAAGACGTCAGTCGCCAGGCTGGAAGTAAAGCTCTTTAAGCGATCTCTCAGGATCGTCGTAAGCGACCGTGGCAGAGGTTTTAACCCCAGGCATCTGCGCAGCCGCCAGAAACACACAGGGCTGGGCCTGTTCAGCATTTCCGAACGCCTGGCCGTCCTTGGGGGAAGCATGAAGATCAAGAGCACTCCCGGCAAAGGCAGTTCGTTTGTTCTGAGTGTGCCTATGTGCGGCAATGTGACGGCGGCCAATCAGAACTGCAATCCGTTAAGCGGCATGTACGCCCCCCAGCCGAAAACGCATACACTGAAGATCCCATGTAACCATCATTTACATGGCGTCAGCCCTGGACCTCATTGACAAGTTCGACGCTTGTATCGCCCATAATCTCCTCGTGAGTGAACGGCCGGAATTGCAGCTCATCCGGTGCAATAATGCCACCGCTAATGACCATCTTGAAAGCCTCTTCAACGCCAAGGTTGGTCAATTGCATCTTCTCGGGGCCGACAATCTCGAAGAAACCCGTGGTCACGTTGGGAACCGTCGGCACGAACACCTTGTAGAGGATGCGCCCTGACGGCTGGTGGATGAAGCCGGTAATAAACCCTATCGTCAGCATGCCCGGTGAAGGGAATTCCAGCGCCACAGGGCTCTTGAACGCTCGCCGGTTCGGAAGCGACAGCGACTGCACGACCTGCTTGCTTGCAGAGTAGACGCTCTTGACGAGGGGAATCTTCATCACAATGCCCTCGCCAAGGCCGATCACCCGCCTACCGACAACGAAGGCGCTTATCACGCCTACAAGGTAGACAAGCATCACGAGGAACAGAATCGACACCAGCGAAACGACTACAGCCAGTGCAACCCTGTGCTCCTCAGCATAGACCTCGTTCATCTCCCAGAAGCCAAGAACATAGCGAACCGCTGGCTGCATGAACCCGGCAACCAGCGAGAAGATCGTCTTCATTATGAACAGAGTCACGCCGACCGGAACAAGCACCAGCACGCCTTGAAGGATGCGAGAACGCATCTGCTTCTTCAGCCTGCTCATGAATTTCTGCTTTTTCACCATCTATAACACCTCGAGGGCGCAGCCCCCACTTTGCCCCATACTGCTATAGTGCACGCAAAGCGGCAAGGTTTATAGATAATACATGAAGCACAAGAGGCGCGGACAGAAAAAACCCTTTCGCCATGTTACGGGTCGTCAAGTCGCCAATAAACGCAGCGATTGGCGACGAGGGCCTCGGCCGGTTTGCGATCATCACCAATCATCAGCATCACGCATTGGGGATAGTCCTCAAGCTCGGCGCCTGAGTCTGATGGCGAGCCGAGAAACCGGCCTCGCGACCAGTACGCGGCACAGAGACCCACGTGCCAGTCGTTTGAGGCTAGAAAGCAACCGTTCGGGACTTCGCCAGCCAGGCGTCTTATTGCCGAACCCTTCTCCCAATTCCTTTGCACGTCTGGGCTTAAAGCAAAATGAGCCCCCTGCCTTAACATCGGGCACAACACCAGCACGCAGCCAAGCAGCCATCTTGCCGCCCGCCGGCGATGATGCCCCACTGACCAGGCTGCCGACGCGATCAGCGGGGCGTACAGCGAGATCATGAAACGGTCGTACACCCACAGAAACATCAGACCGCCCAAATATATGGCGGAGCCAAGCAGCAACCATATCGCAATGCGGCGGCGTTGCTGCGATTGCTCGTCCATTACCCAGCCCGCCTTTGCCAGAAGTCCGCACGGAAGAAGCGGCAGCAGCGATAACACGAGCAGAGCGCCTATCCAGTCTATCCTGCGCAGCCCGTGCAATGCGTTCACCGCATTGAGCCCCGCCACTTGAAGCCCCCGATCAAGCCGGCCCGACCAGAGCGATGGCGAAACAACAGGCCAGGGCCTGCTAATTCGGGCGGGATTCTCCCACACTGTCATTCTGCCTTCGTCCGGTATTTGAAGATCGTAAACAGGCAGCGGCGCCGGCGGAAACGGCGGGCGCCATGCGTCGTATGAACCCGCCAGCGTCGAAATGCAGGGCCTCCCAGCCTGCAAACTTACCACCGTCGCCCATGGCGCGGTCGAAAAAAGAAACGCCGCTACGGCAGCGGCGACTGTCCGAGCGCGGGGCCGGGAACCGCCCTTCGAGAAGAAGACCCAGGCCATGGTTGCCGCCATGAATGCAGCCACAAACGGCAGTGCATAGCTCTTTATCATGTAACACGCCCCGCCGGCGAGGGCAGTGGCGACGGCGCGGCCCGTCGTGGGTTTCTCAAGGAAACGAGCACTCAATACAAGATGCCAGGCAAGCCCGCACGCAAGCATGAGGTCCGGCGTGATCTCGTCCCCCAGAACCCGCAGGCACAGCGCCAGAACACTGGCAAAAACAACACATCCCCATCGGGATGGCGAAGTCCGCAGCGCAAGCAGCGTGGCCGCCCATGCAGTCAATGGAGCAAACACCAGCCCGCTTGCTCGCAAAAAAAGCATGGGCTCTACTCCAAGCAGTACGCCTGCTGCCGCCAACCAGGAATAGGCCGGGCCGAACCAACCGTTGACGGCAAGGGCAAACCGCCCCGCAAGGTAGTGCCTGCCGTTCATGACATAAGCCACAGCGTCGGGATTCACGCTGTCGCGAGCGCACCAGACAACGCACATGGCGATGGGCAGCCACACGATAAGCGGCCCCCAGAACCAGGCCTGGCGTGATAATGCGCCAGAAATTATGCGTAACTGCGTCACGTTCACCTGTATTCCATCGGCAAACCGGCTTTCATTGGTTTTGCCCAGCCCATATAATCCGGCAATGAAGACTATCCACCTGCCCTATGGAAATACAAGTCTGGAGCTTGGGGTTCCTTCGCGAGCAGATGTGCTTGCGCCAACCCAGGCCCCGGCGGCGATAGCCCAGCCCCATAGGGCGGTGCTCGATTCGCTTGCAAGTCCGATAGGATGCCCGCCCCTGCAAACGTTGATCAAGCAGAACAAGCCCGAGACTGTCGCGATAACGGTCTCCGACATCACCAGGCCAGTTCCAAACGCGGTCTTTCTGCCGGCGATGCTGGATGTTCTCAACCATAGCGGCATTACGGACAGCCGCATTGTGATTATCGTGGGAACCGGTATGCACCGCGCCAGCACAATGCAGGAACGCGAGAAGCTTGTCGGCAAAGAGGTGCTGCAACGAGTGGAGGTTATCGACCACGTTGCGGATGACCCGTCGTCGCTTGCCAGAATTTCTGAAGACCCTCCCGTCAGTGTGTGCCGGCGGTTCGCAGCCGCAGACTTCCGAATCGTCACCGGCTTCATTGAGCCCCACTTCATGGCGGGCTTTTCCGGCGGGCGAAAAGGCGTTTGCCCCGCCCTGGTGGATCTTGGGACCGTGCAGCGGTTTCATGGCTACGATGCGCTGAGCGACCCGCGAGCAGAGATTGGCAATCTGGCCCAGAATCCCTGTCACAACATCGCGCTTGAGATCGCCCGCGCCGTCGGCGTTGATTTCCTGTTCAACGTCGCAATTACCCATGACAGGCGTATCGCCGGCATTTACTGCGGCGATCTTGAACTGGCCCACAAAGCCGGCTGCCGAGACGTGGCGAAATGGACCACCGCCAAAATCAATGGAGCATACGATCTGGTCGTCACCACCGCCGGCGGTTCGCCTCTCGACCACACCTTCTACCAAGCCGTCAAAGGCATGTGTGCGGCGTTGCCCGCGCTGAAAGAAGGCTCGACGCTTCTGCAGGTTGCCGGCTGTTGCGACGGCGTTGGTTCACGAGCCTACGTCGACCTGATGCTGCGATGGAAGAACAACTGGAAGGGCTTCCTGCGAGACATCGAGGAGAATCGCCGAGTTACGGCCCTGGATCAATGGGAATTTCAGATGCAGTGCAGGGTGCTCGAACGAATAGGAGTCGAGAACCTGTGGTTCGTAAGCGACGGCATAGACATTCCATTACAGAAATTGCTTTGCATTAACCCCGTGCAACACGCCGGCGATGCAAAGGAGCGGGCACAGTGGGCGATTGTGGAGTACATCATGCGACATCCCCATGCCGCCATTGCCGTTATACCCGCCGGACCATACACCATGCTCAAAACGTGAGCGGATGAAAGCTGCATGCCGCCAATCAGGCGACGCGCTCGACCCCAAAACGCGGACAGAGATTTACCACTTCCTGCTTCAATAATGCTGATGGACGGTATGAAGTCCTATCACTCGTATATGCGATATCTCAAGCGGTAATTGCTCTACCGTCTTGCGCGGGTGGCAAGACGATGAACCAGAAGCATCACGCCGCCCGAAACAACTAGAAGTATGGCGGCAGGGTTTGGCATTGGGACCTCAGGGCCGATAAAAGCAAGGCCCAAAGCGGGAGTGGCAATCGCTACAAGAACAAGGAAAAGCACGGCGATGGTGCCAAGCGAACTTAATCTGTCCCTCACAATCATTCCCTTCCTTTGGCTCGGGGCTGTCGACCGGCTCAGGCCTGCAACCCGCAATGAATAAACTACCACACATCCGGCTAAAGTCAAGTTAATGTTGTAAGTCCAGCAGGCTGATGGATTTACATGGCGTGTAACACCCCCTTGCCCTAAGCAGGGCCATATTTCTTTAGTCAAGCTTACCCGCTGCCGATAATCAGTGTGGGTCGGGATTTCGCAGAAACTGTATTCTCGAAGGAAAGCCCCCACAGGAGCACAGGATGCTGGACGTTCGTTCCGTAGGGCATATTGCCAAGAATCTTGGCAAGGTTGTGTGTATACATCAAAACGAGTCGGCTGACCTCGCGGTTGAGAAACTCAGGAACCATAATGTCGGATGCCTGATAGTCGTTGACGACAGTGAGCGCGTCGCTGGCATAATCAGCGAGCGAGACATTATCACCAAGGCGCTGCTCGCCGGCGGCTGCGGCCTGCAAGATGCCCCAGTTGCCGACCTGATGACCCGCCAAGTCGTCAGTTGCGACATGAACACCCCCATCCTCGATGCACTGTCGCGCATGACCGCCAAGGGCATTCGCCATCTTCCGGTGGTTGAAGACGGCGTGGCGATAGGAATGGTCAGCAGCAGGGACATCGTTTCGCACCAGCTCAGCGCGACCAAAGCCATGCAAGGGGCGGCCGAACAAGTCGCAATGCTGTCAAAGAGCTTCAAAAGCCTCGACTACAACGAGGTGCTTGACCTGGTGACGCGAGAAGTGCCAAGCATCTTCGGCGCAAGTTGCGGATTGCTGCTGGTCTCTCAGAGCCCCGGCCTGCCGGTGCAGGTGGTCAGCCGAAACGTCTGCCGATACGACGCCTTGAAGCTGGGTTGGCAAGGGGATACATCCCCGGCTGCGCCCATAACCATCAGCGAGGTTCCTGTCGAGTGCTGCAACTGCAAAACCGGTCCGCGTGCGGTGTTCAATCTGCCCATATACGAAGTCGGCGGGCCCGATGGCGGCGTCACGTGCGGCCGTTGTGCACACCTTTGCATGTGCATGTTCAACTCCGACGTGGTGAACTGGCGGGAACTGCTAAGCTACAAGGCAACTCTTCTTCGTGAAATCCTGGCGGTGAATCTCATGAACGCCAAGCTTTACGAGCAGGCCCGCAAGGAAAGCCGCACCGACGGGCTTACAGGAGTCACCACCCGCAGAACGCTTGAAGAACGGTTGGAACAGGAATACCTGCGGTCGTGCAGATACCGTCATCCCTTCTGCCTCGCCATGATCGATGTGGACCGCTTCAAGCGCGTCAACGACACCAACGGGCACTGCGCGGGCGATGGCACGCTCAGAACCCTGGCCAGGGCGCTGAGCGACAATCTGCGCAAGTCAGATGTGCTCGCGCGTTTTGGGGGCGACGAGTTCGTGCTTCTTATGCCCGAAACTTCTGTCGATGAGGCATTGGCTGTAATCGAACGGATGCGCACGGCCTTCAATCTGACCATGCCCGGATGCGGCAAGATCACTTTCAGTTGCGGCATTTCCCAGTGGCGGCTGGATCCTGAGGACGGCCCGACCGATGTAGTTCGCCGCGCCGACGAGCTTCTATATGAAGCGAAGCGCCGAGGCAGAGACAGGACCGAGGTCCGCCGAGAGACTTGATCGCTCGCAACTATGCCGGGGGACGGGTTTTACGATAATCCGCTTCCCTTGATTATGCGTAGTTACTATCATCAGGCTAGTTGAACTTGGCCGCACCGGAGATGGTTTTCCCGTATGTCGGCAGAGCGAGAAAGATTCGGACCGGAAGAACTGGCTGTCTGTTTGAGCCGCTACGACTTGGGCGCCATCAGCAGCGCGAAGGAATTCGCGCGCGGTTCGCGACGGTCGCCGAAGGTCATCATCCAGAGCGAAAAGGGCAAGTTCCTCTTCAAGCGGCGCGCGAGGGGCAAGAATGATCAGCCCAAGGTCGCATTCGCCCACAAGATCCAGTTGGCCCTGGCGGCGCGCAATTTTCCCCTTCCGCATCTGCTGTGCACCACCGGCGACAACAACTCAATGCTCGTCATCAATGACAACATCTATGAGATGTTCGAGTACATCGACGCCGGCGGTTACGATGGTTCGCTTGACGCCACGTATGACGCGGGGCGAATCCTTGGCCTTTGCCACAAGTTGCTGAAGGATTTCAAAAGCGACTACAAGCCACCCCCCGGCAGCTATCACCATGCCGAGGCGATTCAGCAGGCAATCCACAACACCGTCGTCTCGCTGCCCATGGAAAGCCGCCCTTCCGCCGACGTTGTCACTGGCACGGTGGAGGATCTGCACAAGGCGTACGTCGACAGCGCCCGCGAGGTTGACAGCCTCGGCTTGCCGTCGTGGCCTGACCAGATAGTCCATGGCGACTGGCACCCGGGCAATCTGCTGTTTCGCAAGCATCACGTCGTTGCCGTGATTGACTATGACGCCGCGCGCCTCCAGCCGCGGGTGATCGATCTGGCCAACGGCGCACTTCAATTCAGCATCATCGGCGGAGGCGGGCATCCGTCAAATTGGCCCGATTACGTCGACTTCAGCAGGTTCAAACGCTTCATGCGGGGGTACGACTCGGTTAACGTGATATCCAAGCTGGAACTCAAGGCGGTTCCATACCTCATGTGCGAGGCGATGATCGCCGAGGCGGTTCTGCCGATCGCGGCGACCGGAAGCTTCGGCAGGATAGACGGCTTTGGATTCCTGCAAATGATCGATCGCAAGGTGAAATGGATTTACGCCAATATGGCCGAATTGGTGTCCGGCCTGGAGGACTGATCGCGGGCTTGGCCTACCTCACCACGATCTCGCTTGCGCCCATCGGCGATCCCTGTCTTGCGAACCATGTGCGTCCTTCTTCCACAACGTCAAAATGCATCAGGCCGGGCTCGATGTCCTGCGGCGGGATTCGGCAACGCAGCCTCGCCTTGCCCCCGGGCCTGATATCCTCCCGAGGCAGGCCCATGCGAGGCATCAATTCGCGCTGCGGCGTTTCGTGCAGCGAATCGCCGATGAAGGCGGCCACGTTGAACACCTTCCTGGAGGCGGGCAGAACCATACTCGACCTGTTGACGACAACCACCTCAAACTCGGCCCCTGTTGCGAGGGAAAATTCTATCGTCGCCGGAGAGAGAATCTCCACCTGGTAGTACATCGGGTGATAGACCTCGGTTGCCCATTTCTTGAACGTCTTCCAATTGCCGCAGCTGAGGCCCGAAACGTTGCACCAACGTTCGTACTGGTCAAACAGCTCCTCCATGTGCGTGCTGTCGCGGTCCATGTGCATGAACCGCCACGAAAGCTGTTTTCGCGCGGTTTCGTAATCCTGCCCCGCCACAGCCATAGCGGCGATAACCGAGGCCATCCCCGTTCGATCCACGCCACAGCGGCAATGAATCAGGATCGGGCGCGGCGCAGTCTCCAGCACCGCAACAAGCTCTCGCAGTGCGTGAACAGTGGGCAAGGACCGCGCGGAAAAGCGTATCGGAATCACGCGGAGGGCCTCATTCGGCGCATACCGGCAGGCGTCCTGGCCGCGGAGGTCTATCACGGTGCGTATTCCGTATTCCGCCACCCACTTGTGCAGATCCTCATCGTGTGGGGCCGCCGAGCGGTAGAGTTTTCCCGGCGCCACCTCGATGCAGGCTGTTGATATCCACACCCAGCGCGCCGCTGTAGCAGCTGCCGATACTGCCAGCAAGCCAGCAAACACGACTATCAGCCGCCGCCTTTTGCAGGGTTTCAATTCTTCTGGCCTCCGTTCCATAATAGCCGGCGCATGTCTTTCAAACCGCGGCAGGCTTTTTGGTTGTGTTAATTACTAAACCCACATCTGTTGAGCGCCGATTTGTGTAACTACCGGGTCCCATCGTGGTTGCTTTCTGCCCCCTGGGTGACACTATACGCAAACTCAAGTCGTACATTGGAGATTTGTCATGTTCAAAAACGCAAAACTGAGGACTAAGCTCATTGGCATGATCGTCTGTCTGCTGCTGCTTGTCACCTCGACAATGACAGTGTTAGGGTTGAACTCGCTCAAGAAAGCGATAGAGAACGAGAAGAACAACCAGACAACGCAAATGGTTAACACCGGCCTGGGCGTGCTCGAGCATTTTCACAAGATGGAACTTGACAACACTCTGACTCGCCAGCAGGCGCAGGATGCCGCCAAGGCCGCCATCAAGGCCATGACGTACGGCAAGGACAGGAACGACTACTTCTGG
>JAAYCO010000233.1 GCA_012729725.1 Planctomycetota bacterium | reverse complement strand
CAAATCGCAGGGCGTCAGAAGCATTTACGTTGATCGAGCTTCTGGTGGTGATAGCGATCATCGCCCTTCTGGTTTCAGTGTTGATGCCCGCTCTTTCCAAGGCCCGCGACCTGGCGAAAGAGACTATCTGCTGCACGTCGCAGCGCGCCCTTGTGAGCGGATGGCATATGTACGCCAGTTCACATAACGGCAGGATCATGCGGGCCCAGCACGGCGTCTGGAATACCGACGAAAGCACGATGTGGTTCAAGGTTATGCCCGAATACGCAGCCGGGCCGCAGGTTCTCAAGACGTGGCATCACGAGGCTCAACTGCCCGCCTGCCCCGTTGACGACGGCGGGTACACGCCGTGGCTGGGCATGAATGAGCAGCTTGACCCGCTGGAAGCGCCGGACGGCTCAAGCACGATCAATCTCCACGGTCCGCAACTGCCGCCGGCAATGACCGTCGAAAACATCACAAAGGCATCCGAGACGTGCGTATTCCAGGACTCCAACTGGGAAATCTATCGCATCGTGAGCACCACTTCCCACGCCATGGTTTCTCGTCACCGCCAGAACACCGCAAGCAGCATCGGCTTTGCCGACGGGCACGCCGCAATGTTCATAACGTCCATCGACGGCAATCCGTTCCCGCCCGAGGAAGTCATATACAATCCCCGCACCAACGAGTATGGCCATCCGAACTGGTCGTATTGAGGCAGGGGGCGCCATAGCCCAGGCCGGTTTTGCCGTCACCGGGCGGGGGCGAGCGGATGCCCGCGCTACAGATGTAGGGAGAGCAATATGAAACGCCGCTCGCGGATCCTGTCTCTCGTTTTTCTTTCAGCCGCCCTGTGCGCCTGCCCGTGCCTCGCGCAGGATCTTGAAGCCTTCAAGGCTCGCACCATGAGGCAGGGGCCCACAGACCTCAAGAACCGGCCAATTTACGGCGTCGCCGTCGCCGATTCGATGGTCAAGATTCCGCCTCGCAACCCGCTGCTGTTCAAGCCGTCGCTGGCGGATTCCATCAGCATCTCGCTGGCGGGCAACGAATCGCAGGGTGCGCAGGTGGTGGTGTTCTCGCCGTCGGCGCCGCTCGAAGCCGTCACGCTGGAATGGTCCGACCTGGTGGGCGAGTCGGGCTCGATATCGAATCGCGACATCTGGGCTGCCCCGGTAGGCTTCGTGCAGACCGCCAAGCCTGACGAATACGAGACGCCTTACGTGGGATGGTATCCCGATCCCATCCTGACGCACGTGCGCCAATTCGAAATCGCACTGGGCGACTTTCAGACGATATGGTATTCGGTGTCGGCGGCGACCGACACGCCGGCGGGCGAGTACAAGGGCAGCCTGACCATCTCACCCGCCAACGCGCCCCCGCACAAGGTTGACGTGTCGGTGACGGTCCGGCCGTTCTCGCTGCCCGCCCGGCCGTCCCTGAACACGGCGGTGGGGCTGATACAAGGCGCGAAAACCCTTTACGCCTTCGAGAACCCTTCGCACCAGCGGCGAGTCGAACTTGAAGACGCCATAGACAGGTTCCACGCCCGCTACAGAACCAACCCGCCTGACATCTACCGCCCCTGGCCGCCGTACCCGACCGAATTCGCCAGGTGGAAAGAACTGGGCGCGACAAGCTTCAACCTTGCCTACCTCTGGGATCGTCGCTTCGACCCCGCCACGGGCGAACCCGAGCAGAAACTTCAGGAAGAAATCGCCCGGGCCTACAAGCAGATGAAGGAATCCGGAGTAGAAGCCGCCCCGTATTTCTACCTGTACGACGAGGTTGACAAAAGCCTCTGGCCGCAAGTCAAACAGGTAGCAGCCTGGGTCAAGAAAAACTACCCCGACGTGCCCACGCTAACGACTCTGCTGGACAAATCCTACGGCCTGGCCAGCGGGCTGGACAGCATCGACGCATTCTGCCCGATCATGCACGAATACAACCTGGCCCGCGCCCGCCAGGCACGCGCCAAGGGCGTGAAGGTGTGGTGGTACGTCTGCGCCGGGCCGTTCAAGCCGTACCCCAATGTGTTCATTGAGTACCCGCTGATCGATACCCGCCTGCTGCTTGGCTTCATGAGCTTTGCGTACGAGGTGGACGGATTCCTGTACTACAAGATGTCCAGCCCGATAAACAACAACAAGTGCATTTCCGGCGGCCCATATACCGATTGGAATCCCGCCAGCTACCAGTCGTCCACCGGCCACAAGTGGAACGGCGACGGGCACCTGTGGTATCCGGGCCCCGACGGCCCGGTAACCAGCATCCGCATGGAAAACTGGCGCGACGGGCTTGAGGACTACGAGTACCTCGTGCTGGCCAGGGAATCTACACGGCGGTTGAACGAGGCCGGCGGCGCGCAGTCGGCAGCGAAGCTTCAACGCCAGCTTGACCTCTGGGCACTGCCGGGGCAGAGAATCGTCAAGTCCCAGGGCAACTACGCCACAGACCCCGCGACAATATCGCAGGCGCTGGACGAGATATCCCGAATAATTATCCAGGCCCGCCGGGAACTGAATGCGTTGAAGGAACAAGCGAAATGAAGCAAGTTGGATATATCGCCCTGATTTTTATGTTGGCGGCAAGCTGCGCCCGCGGGCAGGGGGCTGCGAGCGATGAGCTTTCGATAATCAGCACACCGCGTGTTGCCAAAGCCCCTGCCATCGACGGCGAGTTCGAAGACCAGGCATGGGCAGGCGCCGGTCGCGCCCCGTTCGTGTCGGCTGCGGTCGGGCCGGCGGGCTACTTCATGATGTGCTATGACGAGCGGGCGATCTATCTTGCACTGCACCGCGACGAGCCGCTCATGAACACGCTCAGGGCCTCGCACAAAAACCACGACGGCGAGATCTGGAACGAGGACAACTTTCAGATCTTCATCTCGCCGCGGCACGGCCATCGCAACTACTTTCAGTTCATGGTGTCGGCGATAAACACCCGCTGGGATGCGATAATTGAAGACTACTTCAGCAACATCAACGTGACATACAACCCCCAGTGGACAAGCGCGGTCAAAAGACTCGACGCCGGCTGGCGGGCCGAGATCGCGATTCCCTTCGACCAGCTTGGCGCGACCCCCGCTGATGGAGATGCATGGGGGCTGAACGTCTGCTACACGCGAGCCAACGAAACCATGCCGGTGCACTACGGCGCATCGTGGTCGGCTCTGATCACGGGCGCGAATTTCCACTTGGCCGATCGGTTCGGGCTCGTCAAGTTCGCCGGCGCCGGCCCGGTTGCAAAGGTGACCGCGGTTCCATGTGAGGCCGGACGGCGGCAGGAGTTTCGTTTTGAAGTAGTCGGCGACGGCGAGTTCGGCATCGAATACGCAGTAGGCCCGCGAGGCGATTTGGCCCGCCAGCAGGGCAGGCATAAGGCCCAGGGCAACTCGCCGGATGCGTGTGCGATAACTCCCAGCGCCGCCGACAACAACATGCTGGTGAATGTAAAAGACAACCTCGGCAGCGTGATCTATTCGACGGGCAGACTGATGCTCTCGACCCCGGCGCAGATGCGCGATGGGCAGAAACTGCTGAGCCAATTGCTCGCCAACGGCCCTGCCGATGAGGGCAAGAAGAAATATGGAATAGGCGTCATATCATCGATGACGAAAGTCCTGCCCCGGCGAGCTGAACTGGTGAACGAGCTTCCCGCCCGCGATATCGTTCTGGGCTGTGCGCGAAACGAAACCGAGGCAGCGCAGATTCTGCTCTATTCGCCCGATGCCGATCTCAAGGATGTGCAGCTGGAGTTGACCGATCTGGCGTGCGGCGAGGCAGTGATAGAATCGTCCAACCTGTGGGCAGCGGCGGTGGGCTTCGTCAACGTCAAGCCCCAGAACAACTATCCGGTGAATTTCACCGGATGGACCTCCGACCCGATTCTGACATACCTGGAGACCTTCGACGCAAAGGCTGGCGACATCCAGCCGGTGTGGGTGTCGCTGCGAGCCCCGGCGGGAACAAAGCCTGGCACATACACGGGCAGCATCACAATCAGGCCCGCCAACGCGCCCGCGTCGCGCGTCGGGATCAGCCTTGAAGTGTGGGATTTCGAGCTGCCCGCGACGCCGTCGCTGCCGACGGCTGTAGGGCAGATCACCGGCGCCCGCGAGGTGTACGCTCACCAGAAGCCCACGCCGCAAAGGCTGGCCCAACTGGATGACGCCATCGACAGGTTCCACGTATCGCACCGAATCGCCCCTCCGGATATATACAGGCCCTGGCCTATAACCAAGGTGGAAGTGGAGCGGTGGAAGTCGCTGCCGGTGAATGCTTTTAACATCGTGTATATCGGCGACAGGCAGCTGAAGAAGGACAGCGAGGAATTCAAGCCCGGCCTCGACGAGCAGATCGCGGCAGCGATGAAGCTTGTTGCCGAAGCGGGGCTCGAGAAAAGGGCCTATTTCTACGCCTTCGACGAACTTCACAAATCGCGCCATGCAATGGCGGCCCGCGTGATGGACAGGCTCAAGAAGCAGTATCCAGCCGTCAAGATCCTCACCACCATTCTGGAAAACGGTTATGACATCGACGGCGCTCTGGGCGCTGTGGACGCCTTCTGCCCGCTGGTGAGCTTCTACGATGCTCCCCGGGCGCGCCAGGCCCGGCAGCGAGGCAAGGAAGTGTGGTGGTACGTGTGCTGCGGCCCGCCCATGCCGTATCCCAACCTCATGCTTGAGCACCCGCTGATCGAATCGCGAATGCTCAGCGGGTTCATGAGCTTCGCGTTCCAGGTGGACGGTTTTCTGTACTACCGAATGTCGTCCCGCGACAATAACGGAAAGGATATATCCGGTGGTCCATATGTGGACTGGGACACCTTCAGCTACAAGACGTACAACGGCGACGGGCACATATGGTATCCCGGCGCGGACGGCCCGGTCACAAGCGTGCGCATGGAAAACCTGCAAGACGGCCTTGAGGATTACGAGTATCTGGTGCTTGCCCGCGCCGCCGTTGGCGAGCTTCGGGCGGCAGGGCGGACGGAGGAGGCAGACCGTCTTGACGAGATGTGCGCCGCGCTGGGCGCCCCCGGCAACGAGCTTGTGATGACGACGACGGATTTCTCACGATCGCCCGCCGAGCTGCTCGAAGTGCGGCGGAGATTGGCGAACGTAATAGTTCAGTGTCAGGATTACCTGAAATGAACGCCGAGGCAGCCAGGATCATCCTCGACACTGACATCGGCAACGATGTTGACGACGTGCTGGCCATGAGCATGCTGCACGCACTCCAGTCCAACGGCGAGTGCGAGTTGCTTGGCGTGTGCGTCAGCAAGGGCAGCATCTGGGGGCCGCGTTTGGCGGGGGTGATTAACAGGTTCTATCAGCGGGCCGACGTACCCGTCGCATGGGTGGGGCCCGGCGGGCCTACGCCAGACGCCGGTCGATTCGCCCGGCAGGTGTGCCTCATGCACCCGGGCCTGGACGAGAAGCGGGAATTCCAGCAGGGCGTTGACCTGCTTCGCAGGACGCTGGCAGCCCAGGGCGATATGTCGGTAACCGTCGTGTCGATTGGCTTCATGACGAATCTCGCAGCGCTGCTTGAATCCGGCCCGTGCCCGCACAGCCCGCTTGGCGGCAGGGAACTGGTGCGAAGGAAGGTGAAGCTGCTTTCGATAATGGCGGGGGATTTCTCGCCCAAGGCGATCGCCGCCTCGGACCAGAGGTTCGGCGAGTTCAACATCGTGCAGGATCCGTCATCAGCCCGCAGCGTGTTGTCGAACTGGCCCGGCCTTGTCGTCTTCACGGGCTACGAGCTTGGCGCTGAGGTGCTGTATCCAGGCAGCAACATCCGTGACGGCTTTGCGTGGGCGGGGCCACACCCGGTAGTTGATGCATACAACCTCTTTTCGCAAATGCCGTATGATCGTCCCTGTTGGGATGTGATTGCCGCCATGTATGCGGTTCGGCCTGACTTGGAAGACCTCCGCCTGTCGCCACCCGGCAAGGTCGGGCTGTTCCCCGCGGGTAACACGTCATTTGCATACGACGCCTCCGGGCGCCACTTCCACCTGACGATCAACCCCGGCAGGGGTGAGCATCTTCAACGGATGTTCACGGACTTGTGCAGCCAACCCGTGCAGGCTGCGTGTGCCCGCTGAACCGCCGGCAGAAGCACCATGGCGATGAAAATTCTCCGCACGCCAGTTTCGTGCACAAGTCTTGAACAGGCCGGAAGTTATCGGCATGTTTCGAAGTGGCCCCTGTAAAAATATTTCGCGGCCGGGCGGAATTGGTGCCACTTTGCTACCAAATTGGACCTTACATCATCTACGGGGACGGTGCATATGGCCATGAAGACAGCAGCAATCAGCCGCCTGGGCGGCTGGGTGGAACACGGGCAAGAAATCGCCCTTGCTGATGAAAATTCTTCCCCCATCTGTTTCATCGCTCAAGTCTTGAGCCAGCCCAGACTTGCAGTAATCATCGCGAGGCCGACTCTAAAATATGTTTGCGGCAGGGCGAAAATAGTGCGCACTTTGCTACCAAAAAGTGATTTACATCATCTACGGGGAGGCACACATGTCACCTTCGAAGTTGCCGCGGGAACCGTCGCGCAGCGGAATGGCACACCGCAAAATCATGTTGACGATTCGCACTTTGGCGCATAACCTAATGATGGCATCAAGAGTGCGCGAGGGTCCTGGCCCGGCGACCGCACGGCAACCTGTCAACAAAAAGTTGGATAAGGTGCCTCTGCCAGCCCGAAAGGGACGATGTGGCCCAAACAGCATCGAGGATTGGGTAATCCAGCCTGTTTAGTCCACTCACGCACCTCTTGCCGCCACGGTATTTTGCCACAATCTTGTTGGAGAAATCATTATGAGCGACAGCAGAAAGCCACGAATTGGAACACTGGCCGTACATGCGGGACAGTCGCCTGACCCGGCAACCGGGGCGAGGGCGGTTCCCATTTACGCCACTGCCGCGTACAGCTTCGAGAGCACCGAGCACGCCGCCGACCTGTTCGCGCTTAGGCAGGAGGGCAATATCTACTCGCGCCTGTCAAACCCGACCTGTGACGTGCTGGAAAAGCGCCTGGCTGCGCTTGACGGCGGGACGGCTGCTCTGGTTTTCGCCAGCGGCATGGCGGCAATCACGGCTGCGATTGCCACCATAACGCACGCCGGGCAGAACATCATCTCGTCGAGCAGCCTCTACGGCGGCACGGTTACGCTGTTCACCCACACGCTCAAGAAGCTGGGCATAGAGACGAGGTTCTTCAATCCCGACGATCCTGGACGGATTGACGATCTGGTGGACGCCAACACCAGGTGCGTTTACATCGAGGCGATCGGCAACCCGCGCAACGACGTGCCGGAGTTCCGCCGAATCGCGGCCATCGCACATGAGCATGACCTTCCGCTGATAGTCGACAACACCGTGCTCACGCCGGTGCTGTTCCGCCCGCTTGAGCACGGGGCGGACATCGTTGTGTATTCCACCACCAAGTACATCGGCGGGCACGGCGCGCACATCGGCGGGGCGATCGTCGAGGGCGGCGCGTTCCCGTGGACAAGCACGCCCAACAAGTGGCCGGAGTTCTGCTCGGCTGATCCTTCGTATCACGGGTGCGTGATTGCCGAGGCGGCGCCGGCAGCGCCCTTCGTCACGCACGCCAGAACGCACTGGCTCCGCGACACCGGGGCGGCAATGAGCCCGTTCGCGGCGTTCCTGTTCCTGCTTGGGCTCGAGACCCTTCACCTCAGGATGCCGCGGCACTGCGAAAACGCCCTTGCGCTGGCCCGTTGGCTGAGAGAACACCCCGCGGTGGAATGGGTGAATTACGCCGGCCTGGAAGATCACCGCTACGCCGAGCAGGTGAAGCGGTACATGCCGGACGGGGCGGGGGCGATTATCGGCTTCGGCGTCAAGGGCGGCAGGGCCGGCGGAGCGAAGTTCATAAACAACGTCAAGCTCGCCAGCCATCTTGCGAATATCGGCGACGCCAAGACGCTGGTCATCCACCCGGCAAGCACGACGCACCAGCAGCTTACCGACGACGAGCAGCGGGCGGCAGGGGTGAGCCCGGAATTTATCCGCCTCTGCGTGGGCATCGAGGATGTAGAGGACATTAAGGAGGATCTCGACCAGGCGCTCAGGGCGTCGCAGGCTTGAGATTTCAAGGAAACAACTATGCTGGATGAACTGATAGACAGTAGCGACGACGCCAGAAGCGCCAAGCCGCTTCGATACGCCAAGTCATTCGATCTGCCGCATCCGTTGCGGCTGGAGCTTGGCGACGAACTGCCCGAGGTGACGGTGATGTACGAGACGTACGGCGAGCTTGACGCCGACAAGAGCAACGCCGTGCTGATCTGCCACGCACTGAGCGGCGATTCGCACGTCGCCAGCCACAACGAGCAGGACGACCCTGGCTGGTGGGAAATCGCCGTGGGGCCGGGCAAGATCATCGACACCAACAAGTACTTCGTCATATGCCCCAACGTGCTTGGCGGGTGTCGCGGCACGACCGGGCCCGACAGCATCAATCCGAAGACCAGGAAGCGATACGGTCGGGATTTTCCGACTATAACCATCGGCGACATGGTCGAGGCCCAGCGCCTGCTGCTGGATCATCTTGGCGTTGAAAAGCTGCTGGCGGTGATCGGCGGCTCGATGGGCGGCCACCAGGTGCTTAAGTGGGCGAGCACCTACGGCCGGCGTATCGAGAGCGTAATCGCAATCGCCACCTCGCCGCGTCTGACAAGCCAGGCGCTGGCGTTCGACGTGGTTGGCAGAAACGCCATCCTTCGCGACCCGAACTACCAGGGCGGGCGGTATTACGGCACGGGCAGGACTCCGGCGGTGGGGCTTGCGATAGCCAGGATGATCGGCCACATAACGTACCTATCGCCCGAGGCCATGCAGGAGAAGTTCGACCTTGACCGCCTCAAGCCGCGGGATGTGCAGACGGAGTTCGAAAAGCGGTTCTCGGTGGGCTCGTATCTGGGCTACCAGGGCGAAAAGTTCGTGGAACGGTTCGACGCCAACAGTTATATCACAATATCCACCGCCATGGATCTATTCGACCTTGGCGCCGACAAGGCGGCCCTGGTGAAGGCGTTCGAGACCAACCGCTGCCGCTGGCTTGTCATCAGCTTCAGCAGCGACTGGCTGTTTCCGCCGAGCCAGTCGCAGGAAATCGTGGATGCACTGATCGCCTGCAACACGCCGGTGAGTTACTGCAACATCCAGTCCAACTGCGGACACGACGCGTTCCTGCTGCAACACGACGTTAACAGCTACGGCCCGCTGATCGGGGGCTTCTTGTCCAACGTTCGCGAGGGTCCAAAACCGTGCGAACCGGGCGACGAGCCGCCGCACAGCGACCCGCGAAGCATCTT
>JAAYCO010000232.1 GCA_012729725.1 Planctomycetota bacterium | reverse complement strand
TGTGGCAGTTCCTTCAGGAGTACGACCAGCAGATTGCCGACCTGAGCGGTCAGGTCGCACACCGCACCAGTCAATGGCTGACACGCGAGATGCTCTCTGGTCCCAATGGCGCGGCGATCACCGGCGTCCGGCAGAAGCTACTCGACCGTGGCGCTGAGATCGACGAACTGCTACGGCAGGCCCGTGCGTGCCTATCGAAGCTGCAAGACGAACTTGGCGACGCGGGCACGTCCCTGACGAGCGCGCATGCCCAACAGGAGGCAGCGTATCAGGAACTCATCAAGCATGACGCGGCGTTGCGCGGACAGGCGGCCGAACGCTCACGCCTGGAAAAGATGAAGAACGACCTGCTGGCCAAGCAACGCCAGCGCGACGCCATCATCGAGAAACAGGCGGGGCTGCAGAAAGAGCGAACGCAGTTGCTGCAAAAGCTCTCGGAATTACGCGACAGCCGCTACAACGTTCGCAAGGCTATTGCCCAGCGGATCAACACGGCGCTGATGCCTGACATCCGCGTGACCATCGAGCAGTCGGGGCATCTCGGCCAATATCGGGCGATGCTCGAACAGGCACTGACGGGCGCTCGCGTACAGCGTGGCGTGGTTGCCCAGCGGATCGTCGAGCGGGTGATGCCCGCCGACCTGGTCGTGCTGGTCCGCCGCGGCGACACCGAGGGACTGGCTCAGCGGGCCAACCTCAACGAGGAACAGGCCCGCAAGGTGGTCGACGCCCTGAAGAACACCGAAGCCTTGTACGCGTTGGAGACGGTCGAGCTGGCCGATCGGCCGCGCATCGAACTCAAAGACGGCGATGGCTACAAGGACTCAAGCACGCTTTCCACCGGCCAGAAATGCACCACCATCTTGCCCATTCTGTTGCTGGATAGCGACACGCCGCTGATGGTGGACCAGCCCGAGGACAACTTGGACAACCGATTTGTCTGCGAGTCGGTGGTCAAGAGCATCCGCAAGGTAAAGGCCACGCGGCAGCTCGTATTTGTGACGCATAACCCCAACATTCCCGTACTGGCCGACGCCGAACGTGTCTTCGTGCTGGAGTCCGACGGCGCTCGCTCCAGCGCCAACACCCCTCGCCGCCCAGATTCATGACCTCATACCGCCGCCCGTTGGCCGCGATCACGTCGCCCGGTTCCGGGTCAAAGCCCAGTTCGTCGGCCAGGATCAGGAAGTCCCAGACGTGGGCATTGATCGTCAGGCCCGATTCGTCGGCGACCTCGAATCCCGTCCTGCCGAAGGTCGCGTTGACGTTGTAGGCGTCAGGCGGTCTGCGGTACTCGACCGGGCTGGAGCAGTGCGCCGCGCGCATCTGCTCCAGCCACTGCGAGCCTTGGCGGAGGAGATCAGCCATCGATCACTGCTCCAGGCGGACGCGAACCGTCGCATCGGCATCGGCGGCAGCACGGACCGTCTTGCCCAGGTACTTGTTCGCACCAGCCTCGGCGTCGGTCTTGGCGACGGCTTCGGCTTCGTCCCAGTACACCTTCACGCCTGTGCCGATGGCGCTTCCGGGTGCGGTCGCCTTGGGCACGTCGAACACGCCGACTACAGCCAGCGAGCCAAGGGTGCCGGTAGGGATGTCGCGCTTGGCCACACCCACGAGGTCGTTTTGGACGACCACGTCGCCCGCCGCCACATTGGTGCCGGGCGTGAAATCGATGGTGTCGCCGTCATGAATGAACGTTGCAGTTGCCATAAGTCGTTGCTCCTTGTCTGTCAGAGAGGTTCATGCCGCCGGATGAGGGCAGATGCTTACGCCTCGCCCTTCATCCTCAGCGCGCCGCGGAAATCCTGTTCCTTGACGCCGAAATCCAGGTAGCCCCGGAACTCGATGCCCAGGCGGTTGAAGAGCATGTCGTTCTTCTCCACCGTGGGCTCCTGCTTGCCGTTGAGGAACACCACCTCGATGGCCGGGATGGCGCTGGGGTCGGCCAGCAGATACCACGCCTTGCTCGAAGAGCCGACGTACTCCTCGTTGTCGAGGTAATCGCTGGCGACGACCTCGAACTTGTTGGTGTGTGGGTTGCGATCCGCCTTGGGCGTGGTAGTCGCCTCGTTGAGCGTCGTCGCGTTCATCAGCAGGTCGGCCAGAATCTCCAGGCTGGCCGGGACCAGCAGGAGCTTGGGCCGCACGCCCAGCGGGTCCTTGCCGCCGGGACGGCGCTGCTTGCTGAAGGTTTGGCGGGCCAGCGTCAGCCCATCCACGCTCAGCGCAGTGTCCGCGCCTGTCTTGAGGTTCTTGTGGGCCGTCGAGAAGAAGCTGTTGGGATTGCTCAGCCACAGCGCCCAGAAAACCTTGTTGATGGTCAGGGCCGCGCCCTCGCCGATGCGGAACGGCGCATCCTTCAGTGCCTCCAGGTCGTCGTTGATGATGTCCTCGCGGTAGACGCCGAACATCCTGCCGTACGTCTCAGCCTTGTTGGTGTACGACTCCTCGCCGACGCCGCCGTGCTTAAATTCCCCGCCGTAGGCGATGGGCTCAAAGCCCATGTCAGCAGTGAAGCGGTAGCGGGTGACGGTCTTGAAGTCGCGCACCGAACCGATCTTGGCGATCCGACGCCACGCGTTCTCCACGTGGTTGAAGCCCTCGATCAGACTCTTGTTGGCGATGTTGGACATGATCCCCGGCAGGCTCATGGTGCTGGCGGCGGCCTCCAGGATGTCCGAAGGCGACGCGCCAACGGCCGGGATGTAGCGCCCCTCGGCGGCTGCCGCCAGGCGAATCACGCCCGCCACGCCGATGTTGCGGAAGCGATGGGCGGCGTCGAGCGTCTGCTCGCCATACTCCCTGACCAACTGCTCCTCGCTGATGTTCGCCGCCAGGCACGCGGCGGCCTCAATCACCTTCGGCGTCGCGTCGCCCCGCCCGTTGATGACGCTGGGAGCGCTGGGGCGCGAGGCGCGAAGAATCTCCAGTTCGGTGCTCTTGACGTCCCAACCTTCCTCGATGGCCTTGGCCTCGATGTCCGGGTGCTTGCCGTCGGTCACCTTGCGAATCGCGGCGATCCGTTTGCTCTCGGCGGCCGCCTGGGCGCGCATGTCCTTGACCGGATCGCTGGCGGCCCCTGGGGCGGACGGGGCCTCCTTGCCCTCGTCCGCCCGCGCCTGGACCTCCGTGTCCTGC
>JAAYCO010000231.1 GCA_012729725.1 Planctomycetota bacterium | reverse complement strand
TTTGTAAAGCGGTGGTTGTGGGTTCGATTCCCTCCGCTGGCTTTTTGCACTGCCCCCAAGCGTGTCAGGGTCTTATTCAACCGCCTTTCTGTACTGGCTTGGCGAGAGACCGTAGCAGCGAATGAACCAGTGGTGCATGTGGCTGATGTCGGCGAAGCCCCATTTCAAGGCGATGGCTTTGGCAGGCGTTGCAGTTTTGCGTAATTCGGCGGCGGCTGAGCTGAGCCTGAACCTCAGGCCAAAGTCGGAGAACCGCAAGCCCATGGTCTTGTAGAACAGGCCGGCAAAGGTGTTGCGGTTCATGCCGCAGGCGGAAGCAGCGGCCTCGGTTCGAACGGCCGACGCGCTTTCGAATACCATCTGTATCGCCCTGTTGACCCTGTCCATCGCGGTGCTCGACTGAGCCACGCTCGGCGGCTTCTGCGGCGACCAGTCCTCGAAGAGAATCAGCAACGCCTGCGTCAGCTTCAAACGCAGCCAGACGCGCGGCTTGTCAGCAAGCGCAGGGTCTGCAAGTTCCCTGGCCACATTCAGAATTGACCGGCGGGCCGCAGCCGTTCGCGCCTGGGGCCGCTTGTGCGGTTGCACGCAAAAAGGCGCCCGCCATTGAATGTCCTTGGATTCCTCATAGCAGGTTGCCGTCAGCATGGGCGGAAGAATCATCAGTATGACCGCCTCGCAGGGGGCCTGGAGAATCCTGAACCCGTGGGGCTCCCAGATGTTGCACAACCACACCTGCCCTTGTCCGATGTCTTGTTCAGCATTCTGGTATTGCCGTCGCATCCGCCCGGTCAGGACAATTCCCAGTTCAAAAGGATAGTGCATGTCGTACCAGAATCGGCGGCGATCGGGCCAGCGATGGTGGATCAGCTTAACGGGCGTTTCAGCGCACAAACCAAACGAGAGCTTTTCTATCTGTTGCAGAGGCCACGAGGCCCGGGTCGGCGGATTGCTGGTCATGGAAAAGCCCTTGTGCAGTCTACCGAGCAAATCTACAAGTTTTTCTGGCGATTCCACAAGATAATTTTCGACCGTTTGCGCCCTGCTTTTAGGATCATAATAGTAAAGAACCAGGTTGTTGAAGGTGATGAATGAACAAGCGCATTTTTGCAATAGCGGCTCACCCTGACGACATCGAGTTCATGATGGCCGGCACGCTTGTCATGCTCGGCCGCCTGGGGTGGGAACTCCACTACATGAACGTGGCGAACGGATCGTGCGGATCCGCGACAATGGACCCAGCAAAGACGGCGGCTGTTCGCTCCGAAGAGGCCCGCGCCGCCGCCAGGGAACTGGGCGCTGTCTGGCACGAGCCTTTGGTCGAAGATTTGCAAATCTACTACAGGCCGGAACTGGTGGCGCGTCTCGGCGCCGTCATACGACAGGTCAAACCCGAGATCCTGCTGACGCCGTCGCTTCAGGATTACATGGAAGACCATGTCAACACCGCCAGGCTGGCACTGACCGCAACCTTCTCGCAGGGCATGCCGAACTTCCAGACAATCCCGCCTGCGCCGGTCGTGAGTCAATCCGTCGCCATGTACCACGCACTGCCGTACGGCCTTCATGATCAATTGGGCGATCCGGTGCATGCGGACCTGTACGTGAATGTCGAATCCGTCATGGACGTCAAGTTGCGGGCCCTCGGCTGCCACCGCAGCCAGAAGGAGTGGCTGGATGTCAGCCAAGGCATCGACAGTTACCTCGTAACCATGCAGGACATGTCCGCCGCCATGGGAAAACTGTCCACAAGATTCCGCTACGCCGAAGGCTGGCGGCAGCATTTGCATCTGGGTCTGGGCCCGGCCGGTTGGGATCCCCTGGCCCTGACGCTCAAACAAGATGTGCATATCGCCAAAACAAGGAGCCGCTCATGAGCAGGGCATTAAGCAAGATATCTCCCGACTGGTGGGACTACACAACGCTGGATAAGGAACTTCTGGCGGACGCCGCGAAGCTTACGCCGGAGGATATGCTCGCGCTGAGCCGTGACGGTTTCAAGGTCGTCTTCTACGACACGCTTGAGGAGTTCTACCTTGCCGAGGCAATGGAGTACATCTCCGCCTGGAAGCAGTCCACCGCCGACTCGCCGGCCGGCATATGCGGTCCAATCGGACCCACCGAACAACTGCCCCTCGTCGCCAAGCTGGTGAATGAACTGGGCTTGTCGCTGCGGCACGCCCATTTCTGGGGCATGGACGAATGGACGGAAAACGGCGCGCCCGTGTCCATCGATCATCCCTTGTCGTTCGCGAAGGCCGACATGGATCTGTGCTTCAACAGGATCGACCCCGCGCTCCGGATGCCCGCGAGCAATATGCATTTTCCGATAGATTTGGCTGCATACACCAGCAGCTACGACAACGTTCGATGCGTCGTGATGCAGGGCGGGCAGGGCGAGGTCAAGCACTGGGCCTTCAACGATCCCCTTCGTCGCGCCGGCAAGTTCAAGGATGCGCCGCCGTCGCCTCAGGAGTACCTCCAACTCAAGACCAGGATTGTTGAACTGCATCCAATGACGATTATTCAGAACGCCCGAACATCCGGCGGCGGCAACATCTCGCTTGTTCCAACCGAAGCCGCGACAGTAGGACCGTTCGAGACGTTCAAAGCCCAGAAGGTTTCCATCTGGCATGCCGGCACGCACGACAATCCATTTGGCCAAAGACTGACGACGCTGATGATAGGCAAGCAACTGCCCGATAGTTCCGTGCCGATGTCGCTGCTGGCTCTGCACCCCAACGTGCAGTTCAACTTCTACCGTCCCGGCATTGGCCAGTGCCGCGTTGAGATGCACTGATCGTCACAGAACAGTGACGGCCTACTGAGCTGCGCACGCGGCAATTGCTTCGAGCAGTGCCCGCGCCTTATCGAGCGTTTCGTGGTACTCGCCGCTGGGGGTCGAGTCGGCGACTATGCCGCCGCCAACCTGCACATATGCATCACGGCCGCAACACACGATGGTCCGGATGGCGATGTTCCATTCGCAATCGCCGGTGACGCCGACCCATCCAATGCATCCGGTGTAGACGCCGCGGGCGACGGGTTCAATCTCGTCGATTATCTCCATTGCCCTGACTTTGGGCGCGCCGGTGATGGACCCGCCCGGAAAAGTTGCCCGCAGCAGCGCAGCCGGGCCAATCTCGGGCCTGAGCTTGCCAATTACCTCGCCGACAAGATGGAAAACGGTTGGGTGGGTTTCCAGCAATCGATTGTGCCGCACCCGGACGCTGCCGTAGCGACACACTCTGCCCAGATCGTTCCGCAGCAGGTCGATAATCATTGCAAGCTCGGCGTTATCTTTTGCCGATTGCTGCAATTCTTCGGCGTTTGCACTGTCCTTTGCCGGTTCGCCCGTCCTGGGCCGCGTGCCCTTGATCGGCCTGGTTAGAACGTCTCCACCGCGCACTCGAAGAAACAACTCGGGCGAACTGGACACGATCGCGCACGGTGCGCCGCCATCCTCGAAAGCCAGCCATGCCGAATACCATGCGGGATTGCGCCTGCGCAGCGCCCGGTATACGTCGAGCGGCGCCGGTGCGTCATGAATAGTGAACCGCTGCGAAAGATTCACCTGAAAGATATCGCCGGCGGCGATGTACTCGATGCATTTTCGCACGGCCTTGCGATAGGCTTCTGGTGTGAAGCTGCTGACCAGTTGCGCCTCGCCACGAGCAGGCGGCGCGACACCGGCGCATTGGTCCGCATGTGTCTGTTTGGCGAAGATGCTTCTCAATGCTCGTGCGGCAAGGCCGGCGCCCACGGGCGGATCATCGTATCGCAGTTCGACGAGTTCCCAGGCGTCTTGCAGGTTGTCATGCACAAGAATGGCGTCATAGAAGGCCAAACGCATATCGCACATGGGCAGGTCGCCCCTGGCCCGGCATGGCAGATGCTCGATCCATCTGCCGACTTCGTAACCGACATAGCCCATCCAGCCGGGGCAGTAGGGGCATTCGCGCGGCTCGATGTCCGGATTCGGGCGAAGCTTGACGCAAGCGGAGGCCTGTTCAAGCAGCGGCCAGATGTCTTGTTGATCAGGCAGGGTTCGGTCGGCGCACAGAAAACCCTCAGGCCCGAGGCGCAGCACATCCATAGGTTCGCACGCGAGCATGGAGTACCTGCCCAGTTCGGGGTGGCTGGCGGACGACTCCAGCAGGACGGGGTCTTTGAACTTCGATAGCGGCGTCAGCAGCTGCTCAATGCTGCAACTGCCGTCAAGCGGGCTTACTTGCAGCACGGCGGACCGAACATTGGCTGGGTGGTTCATGTTGATAGGGTATTCCACATGAATCATTGGCCGCGAGGCTAGGGCGGCGGCAGGATCATTGTGCCAAGGTTCCGGGGATCGTAGAAATGGCGGGCGTTTGGAACCCAGCTCGAGCTTTCGCCGCCTTGCGTGCTGAATCTCGCGAAGTTCACCCTCCAGAGCCGCTGCGTCGCCGCCTCTCCGAGCGACTTAAGCGGTATGGCGATTTCGGCAGTCCACTGATCGACAGAATGAGACGTGGCCACCGTGACCGCAGCCGGCCAGGGCTCGACTTTCCCCAGCGGAGGCTGGCACGCAATGCCGCGCCGCATAATGGTGACGCCGTTTGGCTTGATAACCATATGGTGCAGGTCTTCCACACCCTTTGCAGAGGCGCCGGGGTCGAGCAGAATCTCCACGGCGTCTTCAGCCACAAGCATCAGTTGTTCGTACCGCAGCCGGTTGTCATTAAGCGAGATCACTCCAGCGGGATTCGGCTCAAAGCAGCGGAAGGCTATGTAAAGGTTATCTGAATCATGCAGCACAAATGCCTGCGTCTGCCTTGCCGCCAGACCGTTTCCCTGCCTGCCTCGCCTTCCGACGAGAACGAAATCCCCGGCGCTGTTGCCGGTGCGAATGGGCCAGTCATCCAACGAGCCGTCAATCACCACCGGCTTTCGGAGCGGGCTGGACACGAGCAGAGGCATCCATGCATCCATGGTGACAGGCTCGTTGCCGTCAATGCCGATGGAGAGCGGCATGCTGAACTTGCCGCTATGAGTCGACGGCGCCTCAGAGCCCCTCAGTTCAAGGGCGATCACGCCGGAAGTCAGCGGCTCAAGCTGCGCAATGCGGGAACCATGCTTGCTGAAATTCCACCCCGGTGGCGCGGCTGCCACTGCAATTTGCACATCCGCGGGCGAGGCCAGCTCGTTGTAGAGATCCAGCATAACGCTGGCGTTGAACCGGCCGTCTTCGAGCAGGCTGACGTTCGTTCGAACCTGCTCCACGCGGACGGTCGTGGCTTGCCTGTAAAGCTCGTCCCATGCCAGACGCCGTTGCAACAACTGCCGCTTGCTCAGCTCGCTGGGGTTGATAACATTTTCAACTTCTTCAATCAGTATGGCCCTTGCATGCTCCCAGACCCGCCCGTCTTGAACCCACCCGTTGAGCCGCGCATCCTGGTAGTTGTCGCCGCGGGCGTCCGCGCCGGCGTATCGAACCAGCGAATTCAGCATGTTGTGCGCCAGATCGTCTCTGCCATGCTGCCGCAGCAGCATCAGGTAGGACAGGTCTTGAAGGCCTCGCCTGAGCCGCTTAAGACGCACGGATGGAAGGATGCCCTCAGCGCCCGCAGCCTTTCCCGGATAGAAAAGCCGGGTTTGTGCGTCGGCAACGGTGTCGAAAACATTGCCCCGCCAGTTCAGCACTTCGTTGAGCAACAGCCCCTTGCAGCCGTACTTCATTGTCATCCATGCCAAAGCCCGCGGGTCGGCTGGGTCGGCGGCAAGACCCAGCGATGGGCCAAACGGTACGACTCCAGGCGCGAACCATCTGCCCGAAAGCGGCCCGCCTGCCTGCTCGACAGGCGCGGCCAGATCAGACCATTGCACCGCCGGCGCAAGCATGTTTGCGATCTTCAGCACGTCATCCGGCATCTTGATGCCGGCCTCATCGGGTAGGGCGGGCGACAGTGTTGACAGTATGGCGGCTTGTGGATCGCCCTGTTTGATCAAGGAGCCCAGGCGCGAGAATATGTCATATTGCTCCTGCGAAACCGCTCCCCTGGCCGGCCAGTGGAACACCATTGCCTGTGCGCCCAGTTCGGCGAAGTGGGCAGTGACGGCTTTGACCACGTCTTGAACAGTCGCAGCGTAGGCCGGATTACTTGTGCCACCGTAGTTGCGCGGATCAGGCCAGGTCTCATCCACAGGGCTTGGCCATGCTCCAACGGGCAGCCTGTCATCGAAGGCCGAACCCTTTAGGTAAGGTTCCGCGACGGCATCATAGTGCTTCCAGTCCAGCAAGACGTTGCCGTCGATGTCTCGCTTCAGGCCCGGCCGAAGGGCGGTATCGAACAGATCCAGGCGATGATCGTGACCAAGCCGCATA
>JAAYCO010000042.1 GCA_012729725.1 Planctomycetota bacterium | reverse complement strand
CGGGCTGCGCCCGAGAAAGGTGAACAGGAGAACAGGCGACTCGTGCTTCGTAGCGTACTTCGCAGAGTAGCAGCAGTAGAGAAGACCCGTTGGGATGGTTTTGATCCGGGGTGATATTCGAAGGAAAACGGTTCCGCTGAGCGAAAGCAGCAGTGGAAATCGGAAAGCAGATCTCGACTTGGCGGGCGCGATTCTCTAGTGTATTGACGACGGATCCTGTGGCGGGATCATCGGCACCATTGCTTGGGAATATCGCAGTGAGCAAACACATCGACGAAGACGGCGCCGCCCCACAGCGGCCGATCGTGGAGATCGCCCCGCTGCGGTTGGTCTGGGTCTTCTTTCGCATCGGGCTTCTGACGTTCGGCGGCGGCTTTGCAATGGCGACGGTAATGAGACACGAGCTTGTGCTCAAACGCCGCTGGCTGAGTGAAAATGATTTCATATCAGAAATGTCCGTGGCGACGGTGGTTCCCGGGGCCGTCGCCGTTAACCTGGCCTTTCTTCAGGGCAGGCGAATGGGCGGACGCGGCGGGGCGGCTGCGGCGGTGGCGGGAACGATTCTACCGTCGTTTGTGGTCATGCTCCTGATCGTCCTGTTCGCGCTGCCGTACCTGGACAACCCGCGAATCTCGGCCTTTCTGAAAGGCTGCGCCGTCGCCGTTGGCGCACAAATCATCTTTGCCGCATTCACGTTCGCCCGTCAGATGCGCCGGCAATGGCGAACGTTAGCCGCCTGCGGCGCGGGCCTGGCGCTGTTGTTCGCCGGCCTGCACCCGGTTCTGGCGGTCCTGGCGGCGACGGCTACGGGATATCTGCTGAGCGGCGATGCATCCTCGGCGCGGGGGCGGCACGATAACACGCATAAGAGAACGCCATGAATTCATTACTGTCGCTATTTGTGAGCTTCTTCCTCATTGGCCTGGGCGCGTTTGGCGGCGGACTTGCGGCAGTGCCGCTCATCCAGCACGAGCTGGTTGTCAGCAGGGGGTGGCTCTCGGCAGAGGAAATGGCCAAGATTGTTGCGATAGCACAGATGACGCCCGGCCCGGTTGCCGTGAACGCGGCGACCTTTGTCGGCTACAGGGTTGCGGGCCTGCTGGGCTCGGCAGTGGCGACTGTTGCGGTAATAACCCCGGCCATGGCGCTGCTGGCAGTGCTTTCGCAGTTCATGGCCCGGCTGAGGTCGAACCGCCACGTTCGCAGGCTTCGAGGCGGCATACGCGCGGGCGTGCTAAGCCTGCTGCTTTTCGCCGCCTGGTCTTACGGCTCAAGTGTGGTCACGGGATGGGTCCAACTGGCGATCCTGCTTGGCGCCCTGGCGGTGCTGATCGGGTTTGAACGCAAAATCCATCCGATTGTGGTGATCATCGCTGCCGGCGTGGTGGGGCTGCTGATCTTCTGAGGCTGCGGCAATCTCACGGACTTCCGGCGTTTTGCCGGCGATTGACGAAAAGGATCAGCGTTTCGAAGGCAGTGACGGCGGCGGCAGCGCCGATCATGTCGGCGGTCCAATCGGCGACGTCGGCGCAGCGGTTGACCAGCGGCTGAGTTATCTCGTCAAGGGCGGCGTACGCGGGAATCATCGTCGCAGCGCCGAGCAGGCGTTTTCGCCTTGGCCAGCCGTAGGCCCACATCGTCGCCGCCAGCATCGCCGCCATGGCAGCGTAACCGGACAGGTGCAGCGTCTTGTCCTTGACGCCAAGCGGAACAAGTCTGGATGCAGGTATATGCGTTCCGACGAAGCACGCCAGCCAGAACGCCGCGGTGACGCCAAGCATTCGCCCGCGGAATTTGCGAACCCAGCCGCTTGCAGGCTCGATGCCGTTGGTCACCTTGCGCCCTCCGTTGCATGTGCAGCCGCCAGTTCGTTGAAGGCGTTAAGGCTTTTCCGCAACTGGTTCAGCGCCCACGCGATGTAGGCTGCGTTGTGAGCGGGTTTTCCTCGCCGTTCGATCATCAGGCCCTCGCGGACGCAACTGAGAAAGTCGTTTATCGACGCTGCCTCCAGCGGCGTGGGCCTGGCGCCCCATTCCATTATCGTATTGTAGGCTTGGCGGTGTTCTTCGCTGGTTTCGTACTGGGCGGAGGTAAGGAACGAGCCCGGCGCCAGCGAAAGCTGAATGCCCTTCAGCGCGGCGATGATCGGCTCGTAGTTGATGCGAGGCGAGAGCCGGAGGAATCGGTATTGCTGGACGTATCGCCCGCTGACGTGGCGGGTTATGCCGTCGGTGTCGTCGTTTCTGCTGAATCGCTTTCGAACTTCCGAGAACAGCATGTGCGGCTTGGGGTCTTTTCCGATGATTTCGTCGCCAACGAGCCTTGCAATTCGCAGCTTGCCCTCGCCGTCAACGGCAGGGTCGCCGCCGACTGCCAGCAGGCACTTCATGATGTGCGGCGGCAGAAGGCTGTCTTTTTTGGGCTTGTGGGAACCGCCCACCTGAAGCGAAATGTGCATGCTGTGCGGGCTGATGTCGTAGAACTGCCTGGCCTCGTGGATGATCTGGTTAAGAACCCACGGATCGTTGGTTATCGGCTTGGAGATATTCTGCCCGATGGACAGGTTGCCCAGCGCGATCTCAAAGAACCCTCGCCTGGGCCTTGACGAGGCCTTGTCGTGATGGTCGTCGATGTGCCCGCCGAGTTTCCACGTCAGGATGTCCAGGCCGAAGTCCTGGAAGTAAAGCAGCCCGTCGTACCTGTTGTCCCGCAGCCTTGTGCCTTCAGGGTCCGAGATGACGCCGTGGCCGATGTTGCTGAACTCCAACTCGGTTCCCAGCGGAATCTCTCCGCCGCCCTGGTGCGTGCGAATGTAGGCAAGCTGCCGCCTGATCGCCGGCAGATCGTAGAACGCGTCGGATGCCATGATCGCCCATTTGACGTAATCGACCAGGTGGCACTTCTCGAAGACCAGTTCGCTGAAGCAGTCGCCGATCAGCAGGTTAAGCGTGCCTTGCGCGGCATTAAGAACCCCAAGGGCAGCGAGCGAACTGAGCGTGCGTTCGTAGAAGCCTTCGCCGTGGGTCATCCGGTCAAGCTCGTACCTGAAGTCGCGTCGGATCTGCTCTTCGAGCTGGTTGAACATCACCTGCCGCACGACCATGTTGAGATAATTCATCGCCAGGGCCCGCGCTTCGGGATCGCCCCTGACGCGCGTGTAATCCCGCAGCGGCGCATCCTTCAGCGCGTGGCGGATGGTGTAATCGCCCACGCCGCCGGAGTCGAAGTGCATCCTCATCAGGTCGCGGATGGTGTCGCCGTGAAGCTCGGCGATGGCCCGGCGGGTGACGGTGTCCTGGGCATCTGTCTTGAGCTGCTCTTTCTGCGCCTCGAGCAGGGCAGACTCGATCTTCTGGCGAAGCAGGATTTCCTGCTTGAGCGTGTCGTGGAAGGCGTATCCGAACGAATGCTCAAGCTGCTTGAGGTTGCCGGCGAAGACGTACGCCTTCTGGTCGCCGCTGTTGGTCTGCACCACGACGGACTGGCGGACGTAGTTCCTGCCCTCGTACTTGCGAAGCGCCTGCATGCTTTCTGGAGGCAGCGGGCCGATGATGTAGCCGCGAATTCTGCCGAAAGGCTCGGGCACCGCGTACAGGTAGGTCTGGTCGGGGCTGATTTTCTTGAAGCCGTTAAGCACGGCGTCGCGCGCAAGAAAAGCGTCGCCGCTCTGGGCGTCGTCGGCATTGTGAACCATCCGCCGTCCCAGCACCGCGCGAAAGACCGACGGGTTCATCAGCGTGCCATAAACGAAAAGATAAAACGGCTTTTGTACCGGCATACCCAAACGATGATACGACAGCTTGGGGCCGGGGAGATAATGATTTCCAGTCTTCAGGGGCTCTTACACCTGCGTCGAGAGGAAGTGGGGCAGGCCCATCTGGGCTATCTGATCCTGCTTCGCCTCGAGGTCGTCAACGTGGTCTTCTTCATCCTTGAGAATGGCTTCGAGCAGTTCCTTGGTTCCGCTGTCGCCCTTCTCGACGCACAGGCGAATAGAGTCGTTGTAGTGCTTGACCGCATGAACCTCCAGCGCCAGGTCGTTGTCGAACTGGGTCGGCACGGTGTCGCCGATCTTGATCTCCATGAGGTTGCTGACGATTGGCCTGCCTTCGAGATACAGGATTCGCTCGATGAGCTTTTCGGCGTGTTTCATCTCGACTATGGATCGCTTGTACACGTTGTCATGCAGCTTGGCGTAGTTCCAGTTCTCGTCCATTTCGGCGTGGACCATGTACTGGTTGATCGCCGTAAGTTCTTCCGACAGCAGGTAGTTAAGTTCGTTGATGACTTGTTCGTTGCCTTTCATTTGGGCTCCTTTGATGGTCGGCGAAGTTTTCAATTGTATGCCGCATGGGGGTCCGCTCGCCGGGAGCCTAGCATTAAGCTGAAAGCAAAAAAAACTGAACAGTGGAACAGGTGAACGCCCCTCGATT
>JAAYCO010000230.1 GCA_012729725.1 Planctomycetota bacterium | reverse complement strand
TGAACCAATCGGCGTGGTCGCAACCGCTGCGTGACAGTTGGCAGATAATGGGCGTCATGGCGCCGCTGATTATTCTTGGCGGGCTGGGCTTTCCGGTGATAAGCGACTGCGGCGCGTGGATCAAGGCCCGCATATTCAAGTCTCGCGGACAGGTAAGCGCGTGGGAGAACGAGCCTCCGGTCCGCAGCCATCTGTCGCTGCATTCCAGGCTGGCCCTGTGGACGACGGTTATCCTGATTGTTCTGGGGGCGGCTGTGCTGATGCTGGTGGAGGTTCAGGTGCTGCCCGCCGGGGCAGCCAGCGAGAGCTATCGCCAGAATTCCACCGCCGGCAGCGACTGGTCGCGGATGGCTGCTCAGGGGCGGCTTAAACACGCGTTTTTCCAGTCAATAACCGCCAGAACCGCCGGGTTCAACACGATCGACATGGCCGAGCTTACCGACGCCGGAAAGCTTTGGATGTGCGGGCTGATGGTCATCGGCGGAAGCCCCGCCGGAACCGCCGGCGGCATAAAGACCACCACCTTCGCGCTGCTGCTGGTGATCGTATACAGCGTGATGCGCCGCCGGGACGAGGTGGAGGTGTTCAAGCGGGCGGTCTCGTACGAGCTGATCCGCCGAGTGGTGACATCGGCGGTGATGTTCTTCACGCTGGTGGGCCTTGTCACGTTGCTGTTGTCGATAGCCATGAGGCCCGGCCATGCCTTCATCGACGTGCTGTTCGAGGCGTGCAGCGCGTGCGGAACGGTCGGCCTGAGCACCGGATTAACGCCCAAGCTGACGCATTTTGGCAAGTTCGTCCTGATAGCGGGAATGTTCATCGGCAGGATCGGCGTAATGACAGTGCTGCTGGCGATGGTGACGCGGGTTCGCCGCACCACGTACAGTTACCCGGCCGAAAGCGTTGTAATAGGATAAAGAAATGGACACTTTTGCAGTTATCGGGCTAGGAAGATTCGGCTACCGCCTTGCGACGATTCTCACCGAGGCGGGCGCCGAGGTCATTGCCATCGACAGGGATCGCGAAATAATCGAGCAGATTCGCGACCGGGTGACAGTAGCCGTTTCTCTCGACAGCACCGACGAACTTGCCCTTCGCGCACAGGGAGTGGACAAGGTTGACGTGGCGGTGGTCGGCATAGGAACCGCTTTCGAGGCCAGCGCCCTGACGACAATAGTTCTCAAGCAGATCGGCGTGCCGAAGGTGATCGCGCGTGCGGCAACGAACATCCGCGGCCAGATCCTCTCGCGCATCGGCGCCGACGGAATCGTCAACCCCGAGCGGGAATCCGCCGAGAGATGGGGCAGCCGCCTGCTGGCCCCGGCCATAATGCAGCAGATCGAACTTGCCGAAGGCCACAGCCTGGCGCAGGTTCCCGCCCCGGCTGCGTTCTTCCAGAAAACGCTGTCGCAACTCGATATTCGCAAAAAGTATCACGTCAACGTCGTTGCGATACGCAGGCCGATCTCGACCGACGAACCCAAGAAGCCCGAGGTCGTCATATCCGTTCCGCTGCCCGACACCGTCATTCTGCCCAAGGACATCCTGCTGCTGATCGGGTCGAACGAGTCCATCAAGGAATT
>JAAYCO010000229.1 GCA_012729725.1 Planctomycetota bacterium | reverse complement strand
GTAAGGTTCCGCGACGGCATCATAGTGCTTCCAGTCCAGCAAGACGTTGCCGTCGATGTCTCGCTTCAGGCCCGGCCGAAGGGCGGTATCGAACAGATCCAGGCGATGATCGTGACCAAGCCGCATAAGCTGCCGCATTGCCACAAGTCCCTGCATGACCTTCTCATCATGAGTGTCGAGATGAGTAGGGGAGTAAGGCTCCGCCGTGTCGCCCACCGCGGACGCGAAAAGAGTGTCGTGGCTGAAGCCGCCAATCGCCACGATCGGCCGCTCGTCAGGCAGGACAAAATCGTAAACCCTGACCTTTATCTCGAACTCTTTTGGCCGATGGTCCTTTGCCTTGACTGTCAGGCGGCCTGCGTACTCTCCACCGCGACAGTTGCGAGAAACATACACATCCACCCAGAAGGCCAGTCGATCAGCCGGGGCGATTGTGCACCTGGTGGATCCGCTATCAACAGGAACCAGCGCATCATAGTAGTCGTCTTCGGCAGGCGGCGCCTCTGTCAGCCGCAGGCGCCAGGGAGGAAAGCTGTTAACCCGCACAGGCAGCATGCGAAACACTTTGATGTCTGAAGCAGGAATCGCATCCTTCTGGCATTGAAGCGATGTCCAGTTCAGTGTCACATCGTGAAGGCCGGCCGGCGCGTCCAGCACGATTTGGAAACTGATCGTCTCGTTGGCGGCGGCAAACAGATCCGGCTTGTAATCGTGCGACGGGGGCGAGCCGCGGGTAACCATGCGCATTTCGTCAGCCGCCCACCCGCTTATCTCGGGCAGCGGCGGAGGCGAAGAGAAAACGTGCAATAGGTCAAGATCACATCCGGCAAGGACTGCCGCCGCCAGGGCCAGAATGTACGTTGCACGGCTCATGAAAGGCCGATTGTAGGCAATCCGTCCAAACTAAAAAAGACACCTGTGAAAAATCGCCGGTGACGGATGCCCGATGCAATCAATCGCGGAAGATGGCCTTTTCCCGAAACTCCGTCCAGGCAGGCTCGAAGGCAATCTGCCGGTTGGGTATGGGGCGCGGGGACACGTCAGACAGTTCGAACAGATCCGCCGCCGCCGGATTGAACCGGGTGCAGAGTATCGTGTTCCGCAGGTCAACGTTCTCGGGCTTGAACCGGTAAGGCTTCTTGTCCGTCGGGTCGATCAGCGCCGGATGCATTTCGGCGCCGCTTTCCTCAAGTATGCAATGGCTGCCTCTGCTGCCCGCGCCACGATCAAGCATTCCCACGATGCTCTTGAGCATCGCCACCTGCGTAAGGCATTGTTGGGCGGCAAGTATCGCCGTGGGCAACTCACGTGGCGACGAGACCCGCAGACCCGCGGAGTTGATGTCGAAGTACTGCCGTTTCGCCTGTGACAGCGCTTCTTCCGCTCCGCTCCTCCACCGGATGTGGGCGCCAAACCGCGTCATACGGTCAGCGATTTCCGCAAGCGCCTGCTTGGGTGTGCCGGCAGTGGAATTGGCGGCGCACAGCTTTTGCAGTTGTTCAACGCTTTTGGCGACAGAATCTCCCAGATCAGCCGGCGACGCGGGAATCTCGTCAAACAGCATGTTTGATATGTATTCTGCCGCTCGCAACGCGCCTACCTGCCCGGCGTTGAGCGCCGAACCGCCCGGGCGCTTCACCCCGTGCGTGCCCGCCATCTCGCCAATGACAAACGTGTTGGAGATGCTGCTTCGCCACCATTTGTCCACCGAGAAGCCGCCGTTGTGGTGCTGCGCGCACACGGCTATTTCGAGGGGCTCTTTGTACAGATCGATTCTGTTTTCGGCGTAAATTTCGATGGCGGGCTTGTTCATGTGCGCCAGCCGATCGATCGGCAGCGGCTGCATCGCGCCGGTTTTCTGGAGGTATTCCAGGGCCTCGTTCGGCAGGCGCTGGAGGTTGAATTCCTCCCAGCCGACCTTGCCGACGGGATTCCTGAGGAAGTCCATCCAGACCTTTCGCCCGCGAACAACGGTCTCTTGATGCACCGCCATATCAACGAGAGAAGACTGAGCGTTCGTGATTCGCTGAGCATCAAACGGCCACTGGTAGCCTTTAAGAAAGATGTTCAGGGCCATCGTGGGCATATCGTCGAAATACTCGGTCAGGAATTCCCGCTCGTCGCCTCCGCGTGCGTTGGTGCTGAAAATGCGGGGGATCACCTGCATGTACGTGCCCGACACGTTCCAGCGGAACTTCGTTGACGCCAGGCCGTACTGCGATTCGGTCAGGTTGCAGGCCTCCAGGCCGGCCTCCAGGGCAGCGCCATGTATGCCGTACTGGCCGCGCGGATATACGGTCGTGCGATAGATCTCGCCCGGGCCGCCTGCCGCCAGCACCCAGTTTCGTGCGGCGAACACGCTCATGCCCATGTTGGGCTTTTGAGTTTGGGATCGATCGACGCAAAGCATGGCGACGATTCGCTTGCCGGATCCTTCGCCGCTGGTGATGAACTTCGCAACCATCTGGCGGTCGATAACTCGCAGCCCCAGGCGTTTGGCTTGGGCCTGAAGGCATTCGCTCATGAACTTGGAGGTCTTCGGGCCTGCCGATGTGGCGCGTTCATAGGGATCGTGGTCAGTCTTGTATCCGATGAAAGCGCCATAGGGTTCATGCGGGAACGGCACGCCAACGTCCACCAGGTTGTAGAAGCCGCGAAGCGAGCATATGCCCTCGATCAGAGCGTTGTCGCCATGGCAGCATCCGAAGGCGGTGAGGGTCTTGGCGAAGTCCTCGGCGGTGTCGCTTATGCGGGGGCTGGTGCCCATCTTGTAATACGTCTGCTTGTCTGAACCGCTCATGCGGGATGCGCCCAGCTTCACGCCGCCCGTGACCACGATCAGCCGATCCTGAGGCCGCTTCTCGCCGGCTTGAAGGCGGAACTTCAGCAGTTGCAGGGCGCAGTTCATGGCGGCAGCCCCAGCGCCGACTATCACGGTGTTGGCCGAGTAAAACGGCAATGTCATGTTTCCAACTGCGATCGTGCTCATGCTTCTTCGTGTGCTCCCGGCAATTACTTATTGAGGAATTCGTGGAATGAACCGCCAAAAATGGCCCTGGCGTCACGGGCGATCTCGTCGCGGGTGGGACGCCACCCGGCCTGCCACGCCAACGTGTACTTGTCGCACAGCACCTCTGCGACGATCCGGCGTGTGTGGGCCCACTTGTAGATGAGCTGGTCAAGCACCCGTGCGTCACTGTGTTGACAGGTGACGGCGGTGCCCAGAAGCTCGAACCGCATGCGGGTGAGTTCCTCGATGATGCTTGGATTGTTGCAGAACCACCAACATCCAAAGAGGTGCAGGTTGGGGAACTTCCTGCCCAGGATGCACAGCTCATGTTGATTCACTCGGCTGAGCATGGTGACCAGGAATTTCACGTCGGGGTATTTCTGGCAAAGGTGCATGACCGAGGCAGGATCGGCAACGCCGACGCCGTCTCCGCCGTCGCCAAGCGCCGGCATGACCGCCTTGCGAACGCCGATCATCATGGCCAGCGGCACGTTCAAATCTCTTGCCGTCGGCAAGACGATCTGGTCGAGGATCTTTGTGCTATCGGAGTTGTCCGGGTATGCGAAATCCGGTCCCAGCGAAGCAGCCATGTAAAGCGGCTTGATCTTCTCGATCCAGTCGGCGAGGAAGGCCCTGGCGACCGCAACCCCTTTGGCATTCAAGGTGGCTGGACACCTATAGCCCTGGGCGGACATTTCTTTCGCCGCAGCCGGCCAGTTCAGAACCAGCGTGTCGATGCGGAGCGCCGTCTTAAGCCGGTTGTTTCCCGGCAGTTCCTGATTCCAATAGCCCGCTTCCTCGGCGATGAACGGGTTATTCGTCATCACGGCGTAGTCCAGGCCTGAAAGCTTAAACACCTTTTCGAGGTAGTTTTCGGGCTTCTGGGCCGCGAACCACTTGCGGATGGACGCCAGATCGCGTTTTCCGATATCCAGGCCCAGCATGTTGAAGCACGTCATGACGCCTCGCGCTGCCTCGCTGATGGGCCCGTGCTTAAGGAACACGTGCTCCCAGACCAGTTGGGCCTGGCGGCTCTTGGGCATTTGCCAGAATTCCTGGTGGGTCAGCGAACGGGGCGCGACGGTGAACAACTCCGAAACCAGGTAGTGATACGTCAGCAGTTCATCAGCGCCCCACAGCAGAAGCTTTCCGTGCGAAACAGGGAAAAGGTGCGTGTGAATGTCGGTGATGGTCACTTTTCGCACCGCCTCGCGGACGGTATTCTGAAGCGTCTTCAAGCTCGTTATGGCAGCCACGGTCTCTCCTTCGGGTAAAGCGACAAATATAGCACCTCCGGGCGGGATGTCCACCATAGTGAACCGACACCCGGCTCATGTGGACCCGAAACCCATGGACTTGATGCAAACAAGGCAATACCATGGATCCTGTCGCCGCCGCGAAGTTTGGCGACACGGAGAGATGCGATGCAGAAAATTCATCCGACAGCCATAATCGATCCGACGGCCGAACTCGCCGCCGACGTCGAGGTCGGGCCGTACAGCGTAATCGAAGGCAACGTGAAAATTGGAAGCGGCACCAGGCTGATGTCGCACGCCATCATCCGGCAATACACCACCCTGGGCGCGGGCAACCTGGTTGATTCATATGCCGTTCTGGGCGGTGTGCCTCAAGACTACAAATTCGACGCCGACAGCGTCACTTATCTGCGAATCGGCGACCGGAACGTCTTCCGCGAGGGCGTGACCATCTCTCGGGCCACAGGCGAGGGCAACGCAACTGTCGTTGGGAACGGAACTTACTGGATGACTCAGTCTCACGCCGGCCACAACGCCACTATCGAAGACGGCGCCATTCTGGTGAACAATGTTTCTGTCGCCGGACACGCGACTGTCGGGAAGAATTGCGTCTTGTCAAGTGGGGCCGCGGTGCACCAATTCTGCTGGTTGGGACAAGGCATAATGGCTCAAGCGAATGCAGGTGTGACAATGCATGTTCCCCCGTTTGTCATGCTTGCAGCCGGCATTAATAACATAGTCGGTCTGAATTCCGTCGGAATCGCCAGGAACAAGAGCATCACAATGGAAGACCGGCGGCAGATAAAAGAGGCATTTGCGTTGCTGTACCGCAACGGCCTGAGCCCAAGTCGAGCCCTGGAGCGTATGGATGCCTGCTCTGATTGGGGGTCGGCGGCAGGGGACTTCCGCGATTTTGTCAGGCGCGCCCTCAACGCCCAGAAACCCTTTGCGCGCGGCATATGCCACCTGAGACGCAAGGCTCTGCGATCCGGTGCCAGCGCGTGTGAACCAGGTTGCGGCTAAAGGCGTGATAGAAGTATAATTTAAAGGTTCGCTCTCCAGGCAAATGCCTGCAAGGAATTCTTCGCTCATGGCAGTACGCGTAACTCACTCTTCCATTAAGGACATTCTGTCGCCCCACGCCCGCAAGGCGGAGCAGGACACCCGACGTTGGCTCATTCCGGATGGGGCGCCTGCGAGTCTGGCGGAGGCAATGGAATATTGCGTGCTTGCCGGTGGAAAGAGGCTTCGGCCCGCGCTGGTCTACATGTGTGCTGAGGCCGGCGGGGCTGCCGCTGATGATGATCTGGTCTCCAGGGCGGCAGCGGCGATTGAGTTCATACATTGTTACAGCCTCGTCCATGACGATCTGCCGGCAATGGACAATGATGTGCTGCGGCGCGGAAAGCCCACAGCGCATGTGCAGTATGGCGAGGCAATGGCTATACTTGCAGGCGATGCCCTGTTGACCCGGGCTTTCGAGGTTCTGGCATGCCAGAGTCCCAAGTCCTGGGCTCTCGTGGCGGAGCTTGCCGCCGCCGCGGGGTGTGCGGGAATGATCGCCGGACAGGTTGCCGACATGAAGCTCTGCAGCGTGCCAGAGGGCGCCGAGGGTCTGGACTACATTCACCTTCGGAAAACCGCTGCATTAATCCGGTGTTCGGCGCGCATGGGCGCAATTGCCTCCGGCGCGGGTGAAGCCGTTGTTGACTGCCTGGGCGCTTATGGCGAGGCGCTGGGATTGGCGTTCCAGTTGGTTGATGACCTTCTGGATGCCACGGCCTGTGCCGCAGCCCTCGGCAAGACCCCCGGGAAAGACGCCGCGGCGGGCAAACGAACGCATGTTGTCGAGCTTGGGCTGGATAAGGCCCAAAGCCGCGCGGCGGAACTGACCAGGCGAGCAGTGAACGCGCTGTCGCCTCTGGGACAAGAGGCCCAGCGCCTTCGCGAGCTTGCCCTGCTGCTGGAGCAACGCACTCATTAACCGGCGCAAAATGCCCCGGGATTTGGAAATGATATGACCGCCAGGGAACGAAAAGAATCGCTGTTGAGCAACATCACAAGTCCGCACCAGCTGCGCCGACTGAACGAACAGCAGCTTAATCAACTGGCGCGGGAACTTCGTGAGCGCGTAGTGGAAGTGGTCGCCAGAGGCGGAGGGCATCTGGCCAGCAACCTCGGCGTGGCGGAACTGACGGTCGCCCTTCATTATGTCTTCGATTTCGCCACAGACAGGCTGGTCTGGGATGTCGGCCATCAGTGCTATCCTCACAAGCTGCTGACGGGCAGAAACGAGAAGTTTGACACGCTGCGTCAGGCTCGCGGGCTCAGCGGGTTCCCCAACCCCGCCGAAAGCCCCTATGACGTTTTCTGCACCGGCCACGCCGGCGCGGCGATCTCCACCGCGTGCGGCCTCGCCTGGGCCAGCGAAAACGCCCCCAACGCCCCGAAAGTGGTTGCGGTTGTCGGCGACGCCAGCATCGTCAATGGTTTGGCTTTCGAAGGCCTCAACAATGCCGCGCTACTGAGGCGGCAGTTCCTGATAATCCTCAACGACAACTCGATGGCCATTGACAGAACCCACGGCGCGATGGCTCATGCCCTGGATAGAATCCGGACCACCGCCACGTACAGCGGCATTAAACAGTCCACCGAGCAACTATTGCAGCACATGCCGCTGGGCGAGAACATCAACAAGGCTCTTCGCAACATCAAGGCCGGCCTGAAGACGTCCATCCACGGCGGCCAGATTTTCGAGAACCTCGGCTTCGACTACTACGGCCCGATCGACGGGCACAATATACCAGAACTAATCAGGGTGCTGCGGCGACTGAGCGACATTCAACGCCCGGTGCTGCTGCACGTGCATACGCAGAAGGGAAGGGGCTGTCAGTATGCCGTGGATGATCCCTGCAGATTCCACAGTCCCTCGGCCTATACGCTCAAGGATGGCAAGGCGGTTTTTGAAGAGAAGAAACGTCTGCAATGGACCGCCGCCTTTTCCGAAACGCTCGTTGAGCTTGCAAGACGTGACGACCGTATAGTCGCAATGACGGCCGCCATGCCTGACGGCACTGGGCTGATCGAGTTTCGAAATGAGTTTCCCGCGCGGTGCATAGATGTTGGCATAGGCGAATCGCACGCGGTTGCAATGGCTGCGGGCCTGGCGAGGGAAGGCAAGAGGCCGATCGTGGCGATGTATTCCACGTTCATGCAACGAGCCTATGATCAGGTGTTCCAGGAACTGTGCCTCAACAAGATGCCCGTCATGCTGTGCCTGGACCGCGCCGGCCTGGTGGGCGGCGACGGCGCCGTGCATCACGGTTTTGCCGACATTTCGATTATGAGATCACTGCCGGGCATGGTGCTGATGGCGCCGTGCGACCAGTCCGAGCTTAAGGCAGCCATGACCCTGGGGCTTTCTCTGCGGGGGCCCTGTGCGATACGCTACCCGCGCGACTTCGTGCCCGAAAGCCTGCCCAATTGCACGCCTTTTGAACTGGGTCAAAGCCGGGTGGTGCTGGCGCCGCCTACCGGCGGCATTGCCGATGCAACACTCGTGTGCTACGGCGCTATGGTTCAAACCGGAATGGCGGCCGCGAAGCAACTTGCGGCTGGAGGACTGAATCCATGCGTTATCAACGCGAGGTTCGCAAAACCCATGGATGAGGGAATGGTCGTCAGGGTGCTTTCGAGCGGAAAGCCCGTGGTGACGCTAGAGGACCATAGCGCAGCCGGAGGATTCGGCTCGGCCTTTCTTGAACTGGCCTGCGATCGCGGCCTGAATACGGCAAACGTTCGAGTGCTTGGCCTGCCCGATCGCTTTATAGCGCATGCGTCTCGGCGGGAACAATTGGCCGAAACTGGACTGGACGCCGCGGGTGTAGTGGCAACTGTGCTGGATATGATCCAGTTGGGCGCTTCGCACCGCCGCTACAAATCGGTTGCCCAAACACGTAGCGCCGACGCGGACGCCACCCAGCGCAAATACTAGACAATTCCCCGAAGCTTCTGGGATTCCGTAGCGGTAATTCGCTGCTTGGGGGCGGCTTGCTATCCGACCGCAAAGCAGATAGAGTAATCGCTGGTGAAGGAGAATCACAAAGATGAATCTGTTGGAGAAGACCGACCCTCAGATAGCCGCCGCGATTGACGCCGAGCGGCGCCGACAGCACAGCACCCTCGAACTGATCGCATCCGAAAACCATGTTTCCACCCCCGTGCTTCAAGCCAGCGGCACGATGTTGACCGACAAATATGCTGAAGGCTATCCCAGGCGCAGATGGTACTGCGGCTGCGAGAACATGGATGTCATCGAGCAGATCGCCATCGATCGCGCCAAGCAGCTTTTCGGGGCTGAGCATGCAAACGTCCAACCCCACAGCGGAACCAGCGCCAACCTGGCGGTTTATCTGACGGCTATCAAGCCCGGCCAGAAGATCATGGGCATGAGGCTCGACCAGGGCGGGCATCTTTCTCACGGTCTGGAAATCAACCTTTCGGGCATCAGCTACAACGCGGTCCACTACGGCCTGAGGCAGGACACCGAACTGCTGGACATGGATGAGATCCGAGCCCAGGCGCTCAAGGAGCGGCCGCAGATTCTGGTGGTGGGCGCGTCAGCTTATTCCAGAACAATCGACTTCAAGGCCTTTTCGGACATCGCCA
Organism: Planctomycetota bacterium; assembly: GCA_012729725.1. Taxonomy (GTDB): domain Bacteria; phylum Planctomycetota; class Phycisphaerae; order SM23-33; family SM23-33; genus JAAYCO01. The sequence goes on along the minus strand of JAAYCO010000229.1, from coordinate 53,872 downwards.
AAGAAATCAACTGCCTCCTGCTGTGCGACATTGCCCACATTGCGGGCCTTGTGGCCGGCGGGATACATCCGGATCCGGTTCCAGTGAGCGACTTCGTTACGACGACGACTCACAAGACGCTTCGCGGCCCGCGAGGCGGCGTCATCCTGTGCAAATCCAAGTGGGCAAAGGGCCTTGATACGGCAATCTTCCCGGGTCTTCAGGGCGGTCCGCTGATGCACGTGGTTGCGGCGAAAGCCGTGGCCTTCGCCGAGGCGCTCAGGCCGGAATTCAAGCAGTATGTGTTGTCTATCGTCAACAACGCCAAGGCTCTGGCCGAAGGGCTTATGGAACATGGTTGGCGAATCGTCAGCGGAGGCACCGACAATCACCTGATGCTGGTCGATTTGCGCAAGAAGACGCCCGACCTGACCGGTCACGTCGCCGCGAAGCGGCTGGCGGAGGCAGGCATTGTCAGCAACAAGAACAAGATCCCGTTCGACCCCAGAAGCGCGATGGATTCCTCCGGCATAAGGCTTGGCACGCCCGCGGTTACAACCAGAGGCATGGGGCCCGAACAGATGAAACGAATCGCCGGCTGGATCGACACCGTATTGATGGGCGACGGCAATGCCGCAATCGCACAGAAGGTTCGCAATCAGGTTGAAGAACTCTGCAATCAGTTCCCGATACCCAACAGCAATCACTGAAAGATGAGGGCTGACCATGCGGGAAATCTACAGGATTCTGGACGCGAACTTCAATCGCGCCCGTGAAGGCTTAAGAGTTGCTGAAGATTGCGGCCGATTTGCGCTGAATGATCCCGCCGTCACCGCAATGGCCAAGAACCTGCGAAGCGACCTTCGCGAAGTTTACACCCGCCTGCCGCTGGGCGAGTTCATCACCTCGCGGGACACCCCCGGCGACATCGGCACTGAAATCACCAGCCCGACCGAACCGGATCGCCAGGGTCTGACGGACGTTGCCCTGGCTGCATGCAAGCGGCTGACCGAGGCGCTCAGGACCATCGAGGAATATTCAAAGGTGATAGCGCCCGATCAGGTCGGCAAGGTCGAGCGCATGCGGTATAACGGTTACACGCTGGAGCAGCGCCTGGTGCAGAGGATTATGGTCGCCGGAAGGTTTGCCCAGGTCCGGCTGTACGCACTGCTCAGCAGCAGCATGTGTCCCGGAAGCATGCGCGAAATAGCTCGCGCCGCAATCGCCGGCGGGGCGGATGTGCTGCAACTGCGCGAGAAGGGCATTCCCGATGATCAGTTCCTGGCGTTCGCCGCCGAGCTGCGCGAGCTGACCGATGAAACCGGCAGGCTGCTGATCATCAACGATCGTCCGGATATCGCCGCAATGGTGGGCGCCGACGGCGTGCATCTGGGCCAGGGCGATCTGCCGGTGGCGGAATCCCGCCGCCTGCTGCGAGTTGGAGCGATTGTCGGCAGAAGCACCCATAACATCGACCAGGTTCGGCGAGCCGTCAACGAAGGCGCCGATTACATATCGATAGGTCCGGTTTTCAAAACCAGCACGAAAGACGCCGGTCCGCTCGCAGGCACGAAGTTGCTCAAGCAGGCCGCGGCCGAAACCACATTGCCGCTTGTTCCAATAGGCGGAATCAACACATCCAACATCAGCCGGGTCATTGAGGCGGGTGGCCGCAGGGTGGCCGTTTGTTCGGCCATTTGCTGCGCCAAGGATCCTGAAGCCGCGGCCAAGGCCCTTAGGAAGAAGCTGGACTCATTGGGAAAATGACCTCTCGCATCCATATGATGCGACGTGCTTCTGCGCAAGCGGCCACTGGAAGGGAAGCAGCAATGCATCTACGCCTATCGTTCGCGCTCGTCTTCATGTTGCTCTTGGCATGCGCCCCTGCGCAGGCGCAAGAACCACAGACCATGCCCGCGCAGAAGAAGGTTCTATGCGTTGACTGCCCCGGCGCCATAGTCGTGAAAGATAACGGCGCCCAGGCGGCTCGACTGATAGACGCCCCTGAAGGCGTTAAGTTGATCGAAGAGCCGGGAATTATAGTCTGGACGCCGACTGCCGGGCAGGCGGGCCAACACGTAATCAAAGTCGGGATCAACCAGGGCGAAGGCGAGCGGATTCGTCAGTATGACATCCTGGTCAAGCCTCTGGAGCGCGTGCTGTTCGTATTTGCGCATTCCGATGACGAATTCCCCATCTTTTCCAAGCTCATCCACTTTGTTCGGACAGGCAAGGACGTGCGTTGCATCTGGCTGGTGAACAAGGAGGGCAGGCATCTGGAATCGCAAGAGGCAATGGACAAGATCGGTTTGCCCGCCGAAAAGCTGTTTAAAGCCGGTCAGGAACTGGCGACGGTGGAATCACTAAAACTTGCCTCCGACAGGATTCTGGCCCTGCTGGAGGAATTCCCCCCGGATCAAGTGTATATGCCTCAATACGAATGCGGCCACAACCAGCACGATATGGCCCATTTCTGCGCGCTGGACGCCGCCCTGCGACACGGTTTTGAGGGGCAGTTGTACGAGTTTGGCTTGTACAACTTCCATGGCGGCGGGCCCAATCTGTTTTCGCTGATTCCGGCTGCGATGCCTTCGATCAGGTTCACGCAGGATCAGCAGACCGTCAAGCTGATCGAATCGCTGATTCCGATCTACAAATCGCAGAAGGCCGTGACTTCTTATTTCAATCTGGCCTTGACGCCGCAGCAACGGTGCAATACCTTCTATCGCCCTGTGGCAAAGTGGGATTTCACCCGCCGACCGCACACGGGCATGTTGTGGTACGAACTGAGGGCAAATACCCGCAACGATGTGTTTGATAAGGTTGCTGCTCTGACGCAGGATTACCTTCAGGCATATCCCCGGTCACAGGATCTGGTGGGGATGTTGGAGCAGGATCGTCCCCCGAATCAGCTAGAGATATGCCGGCCGCTTGTTCTGATCGATCCTGCAAGCGTTGTCCAGCCGGCCCAGGAGTGAAATAAATGCGGATTATCGTGCCGATCAAGCAGGTTCCCGAAACCAATGCCGTGCGGATGGACGAGGCTACGGGGACCATGATCCGCGACGGCGTTGAAGCCATTGTCAATCCGCTGGATCTCTATGCAATCGAGCTGGCAATCCAGTTGAGAGATCAGCACGGCGGTGAGATCATCGCAGTGTCCATGGGTCCGCCCAAGGCAGCGGCCGCGCTGCGTGAAGCGATATCAATGGGCGTAGACTCCGGCGTGCTTGTCAGCGATAAAGCCTTCGCCGGTAGCGACACGTGGGCAACGAGCTATGTCCTGGCGGCCGCCGTCAGGAAGATCGGGGCCTTCGACCTTGTGATCTGCGGTGAACGCGCAACAGACGGCGACACGGGACAGGTGGGTCCGGGTATCGCCGCGTTCCTCGATCTGCCGGTGATTTCGTACGTTTCCAAATTTGATTCCCTTGTGCAGGGCGCTTGCCGGGTTCATCGGCTTGTAGAAAATGGATACGAGCTGCTGGAGATGGCGCTGCCGGGCGTTCTGACGGTTGTCAAAGAGGTGGCTGCCCCCCGCCTTCCGACGCTGCGAGGCAAACAGAAGGCTCGCAAGGCCGAAATTCCCTCCTGGGGCGCCAAGGATCTTGACGTGCACGCTGACAAGCTTGGGCTTGCCGGCTCGCCGACGCGCGTAGTGAAGATATTCAGACCCAGCGTGGCGCGAAAGTGCGTCAAACATGTGCCCACCGATGAGCGCACCCTGAATGAGGCTGTGGACGGTCTGGTGGGTTTCCTCCGGGGAAAGCAGTTAATCTGATTCGAGATCAGGTAGAGGCACACTAATGCAACATGAAGGTGTATGGATACTTGCCGAGCAATCTCACGGCCGCGTTCAGCGAATCAGTCACGAACTGCTTACGCGCGGCATCGAACTGGCCTCAAAACGCGGCACGACCCTGACGGCGCTTATCCTGGGCAACAATGTCAATCAGGACGATCTTCAAGGCCTGATAGATCGTGGAGCTGATCGCGTTGTGGCCGTCGAAGCTCCACAGCTTGAAAGCTTTCTGCCCCAGCCGTACATGCGGTGCATGTTGAAGGTGATCGAGGACTACCGTCCGGAGATTATCATCGCGGGCGCAACATCAACGGGCAGAACGCTTATGCCGCTTGTTGCGATCAAGGCGAACGCAGGCCTCACCGCCGATTGCACAGTGCTGGATATTGAAGAGGGAAGCGGCAACCTTTTGCAGACTCGCCCGGCCATTGGCGGCAATATCATGGCGACGATCAAGACGCCCAACAATCGACCCCAGATGGCGACGGTCCGGCCGCATTCCACCAGGCCCGCCGAGCCAGCCTCTGGCAGAGAAGGCCAGATTGTCAGGCTCAAGGCCCCGCAGGAGTTGCTGGCGTCGGATGTCAAACACGTAGGTTTTTCGCCCAATGTGGAAGAACAGGCGCTTAGCGACGCTCAAAGGGTCGTTGTGGTCGGCAGGGGCATAAAGAAGGGCGAAAACGTTGAACTTGCACGGCGTCTGGCGGACAAACTGGATGCCGCCGTTGGAGCAACCAGAGATGTGGTCGATCGAGGCTGGTTAAGCTATCCGCATCAGATCGGGCTGTCGGGCAAGACGATTACACCACAGCTCTACGTTGGGCTGGGAGCAAGCGGATCAATTCAGCACCTGGCCGGCATGCAGACCAGCGAAGTGATAGTGGCCGTCAACACCGATCCGGAGGCGCAGATCTTCAAGGTGGCGGATTTCGGCATAGTTGCCAGCCTGTTTGATGTTGTTCCGGTGCTGCTGGAAAAACTGCCGGGCAAATAGGGCCTTGGGAGCTTCCGTGCCCAGGTTGTGGAAAGACAAAATGAGCGATGGTGCAAAGTACAATCCCGTAACCGCCGAAATCGCCGCCGAGCTGGCGGCAATAGTCGGCGATTCTTATGTGATATTCAACGACCCGGAGAAACTCGAGCCGTATTCGCATGATGAAGTGGCCGACAAGCACTATGCTCATATGCCCGAAGCGCTTGTCCGTCCCGGCGCCGCCGACGAGATAGCCCGCATCATGAAGCTGGCGAACAAGCATCTCATCCCGGTTACGCCCAGGGGCGCAGGCTCGGGGCTTAGCGGCGGCGCGGTTCCGGTTTTCGGCGGCATTGTGCTGATGTGCGACCGCATGAACCGCATTATCGAAATCGACCGGGCGAACATGATGATCACCGTCGAGCCCGGCGTCGTCACCAACGAGATAAACGAAGTGCTGCGCAGCACGGGCTTGTTCTATGCCGGCTATCCGATGAGCCTGGAAACGTGCTTTGTTGGCGGCAACGTCGCCGAAAACGCCGGCGGCGGAAAAGCCGTCAAGTACGGCGTCACCGGTCGATATGTAACGGGCCTTGAGGTCGTAACGCCGACCGGGGAAATCGTGCAACTTGGCGGCAAACTCGTCAAGGATGTGACCGGCTATGATCTTGTATCGCTCATGGTAGGCAGCGAGGGCACGCTTGGCGTGTTCACCAGCATCACCTTGAAGCTGATGCCCCTGCCGCAAAGCAACGTGGATCTGCTTGTTCTGTTTGGCAACATTCACGACGCGATATCGGCAGTGCCCCGCATTATGACGGGCGGCATAATTCCTACAGCCATCGAGTTCATGGACCAGTCCGCGTTTGTGGCGGCCTGCAAATACCTCAATGAGACCATTCCCTACCAGCAAGCGGGCGCGATGCTGCTGATAAGCGTCGACGGCGGCGACGCCGAACAAGTGCAGCGGGAATCGGAATCTATCGGCGAGATGTGCCTGTCCGCCGGCGCAATAGAGGTGTATGTCGCCGACAATCACACCACCAGCGAACGTATCTGGAGCGTCCGGCGCAACATCGCCGAAGCATTTAAAGTCTTTTCTCCAAAGCAGAGCCTGGAGGACATCGTAGTTCCCATCGCCCAGATCGCGGACATGGTAGACCGCCTGGGAGAGCTCTCCGGCAAGTGGGATTGCCCCATACCGTGCTACGGGCATGCGGGCGACGGCAACCTTCACGCCACGCCGGTTATGAATCCTGCCTGGACCCAGGAGGAGTGGGAACACAAACTCCAGGCCATTCTGGCCGAGATGTACCAGATAGCCAAGAGTCTCGGCGGGACCATCAGCGGAGAGCATGGCATTGGAAGCAAGCGAAAGAAGTTCATGCCGGCCGTTATGGGACAAGAGCAGATGAATATGATGCGGGCGATCAAGCGAGCACTGGACCCGGCTTGCGTGCTTAACCCCGGCAAAATTTTTGATCTGTAATCCAGTTCTCGCCCAGGATACGATTTAGGCGTATGAAACGCGCGGTTCGCAACCAGGTAAAACTCGCCCTCGCGGCGATGAACTCAACTGATGCACAGGATGCCGGCAAGACTGCGTGTCGCCGCCTGATGCAGTTGCCGGAGTTCGTGCAGTCCAGGTCCATAATGGCTTATCTGCCAATCGTGGGGGAAATTGATATTACCCCGGTTATTCTGGGGGCGTGGCAGGCGGGCAAGACAGTGCTTGTTCCCAAGGTCAGCTGGGACAAGAAGCACATGGTCGCCGTCGAACTGCATTCACTCGAGGCGGGACTGGTGAAAACCCGAGGTCAGCTGCGAGAGCCCGAGGATGGAGCGCTCTGGCCGGAGGAAGACATCGAATTCGTAATAGTCCCGGCGTTGGCTTTCGATCTTCAGGGCCATCGCCTGGGAAGAGGCGGGGGGTTCTACGACAGGTTCTTCGCCCAGCCCCACGTTCATGCGGTTCGTTGCGGCCTGGCCTATCACTTACAGGTTCTGCCGGACCTTCCCCGGCATTCGCATGATCAGCCGGTGGACATACTGGTGACTGATCAGGGAGTCGTTCGGTTCAGCCGGGCGCCTCAGGATCAAAGCCCTGAAGAAACTGACGATCAGCCTGTCGCCAGCCGGCCCAGTTGATAGACAGCCGCGGTGACGATCCACGCCGTCACCGTCAGACCGCCAAGCTGAAGCGCTGCCCATTTCCATGACCCCGTTTCCTTGCGAGTGACCGCGACAGTCGCCATACAGGGCATGCTTATCAGGCAGAACAACATGATGCAGAAACCCTGGAGCGGGGTGTAGGTGTCCCGCAGGGCTTCCTGCAGGCTCGAAGAATGTTCATCCGTCTGGCCAAGCGAGTGTACTATGCCCATCTGGGCGACGAACATCTCCTTGGCGGCAAACGCGCCGATAAGAGCGGTGGATACTCGCCAATCAAATCCAAGTGGCGCAAAGGCCGGGGCAATGGTGTTGCCGATTCTGCCTATGGCGGAATTCTCCAGCCGCAAGCGAGACACCTGATTCTCAAGCTCCGCGAGTCTCGCGGGGTCGTTTGCGCCGGCAGCAACCGCGAGCTGTTCCCGTATCGGCTCAAGCTTCTCGGCGCCGGGTTGCGGCCAGACCGAAAGCGACCAGAGCAGCACCGATATTCCAAGAATGAGCGTCCCGGCCTTCTTGACGAACTGCCAGCCTCTGTCCCAGACGTGAATCAGCAAACCGCGCATGCTCGGCATGCGATAGGGGGGCAACTCCATCACGAAGGGAACCGACTCGCCCTTGAACAGCGTCGAACGAAGAACCCTTGCCGCAACAACCGCCAGCAGCACTCCCGTCAGATAAATCAGGCCCATAACCGGCGCCTGCCATGTCTTCGGGAAAAACGCGGGAATCATGAGCACGTAGATCGGCAAACGAGCCCCGCAACTCATCAGCGGCAGCACCATGATGGTCGTCAGCCTGTCGCGCCGGGTCTCAAGGGTGCGAGTCGCCATGATGGCCGGAACCGTGCAGCCGAAGCCAATGAGCATCGGTATGAAACTCTTGCCGTGCAAACCGATCTTGTGCATCAGGCGGTCCATGATAAACGCGGCCCGAGCCATGTAACCGCTGTCCTCCAGGAAAGCTATGGCCAAAAACAGCAGCAGGATGTTGGGCAGGTATGAGAGCACGCCGCCAACGCCGCCAAGAACGCCGTCAACAACAAGTGAACGCAGGAAGCTTTCGCTTTGAGCGGGCCACAGGCCATAGACCAACCCGCTGAACCAGCGTATTCCCCCTGCCATGGCCGTCATCATTGGCTCGCCAAGCGTGAATGTCATAAGGAACATCAGATACATCGCCGCGCCGAAAATGGGCAGGCCCATCCATGGGTGAAGCACCAGGCGGTCAATCAGTTCGCTCTTCGAGACGTGAGCTTCGCATGTACGCCGAACCGCCTCGGCGCAGGCGCCGGCGATGAAGCCGTATCGCCTGTCCGCCAGAACAGTAGTGATATCATGCCCGCAGATCTTCTCGACGTGCGCCCGGATGCGGCGGCATTCCGCGGCAATCTTCTCGAACTCAGAGGGGCAGAGCGACCGAACACGGTTTCGAGTCACCTCATCATCTTCGAGCATCTTCACCGCAAACCATCTGGCCCTGCCCTGAAGACCGGCGCAGGATGCAACCAGCGATGTTAATTGGTCTATATGCGGTTCAACCTCTCTGCCGTAGTCGACTTTTCTCGCTGCCTGTGGGGCAAGCGCCAGCGCGTCGGCGGTTTTCAGCAGATCGTCCACGCCCTCATCCCTGCTGGCGACAGTCGGAACGACGGGCACGCCAAGCAGCACCGACAATTTGGCGGTGTCGATTGTGAGCCCTCGCCGCTGGACAATGTCAAACATGTTCAGGGCGACAACTACAGGCACGCCCAGTTCCATAAGCTGGACAGTCAGGTAAAGGTTGCGCTCGAGATTCGACGCATCAACCACATTGACCACGACATCCGGCAATTGCTCGATGATGAAGTTGCGTGTGACGATTTCCTCGGTGCTGTAAGCATTGAGGCTGTAGGCCCCGGGCAGGTCGACCACCTTGACGGTCCGATTGTCCAGCCGGGCGGAACCTTCTTTGAGATCCACTGTCACGCCCGGATAGTTGGCCACGTGCTGGCGCGCGCCGGTCATCATGTTGAAGACAGTGGTCTTGCCGGCATTGGGATTGCCGGCAAGAGCGATCGTCAACCGCCCAGAGGCGACGGCCTGTGCTGCTAAAGGCGAATCCATTTCAGGCCTTTCCGCCGGCAGGTATCTTGCGGACAAGCACTCTGTGGGCCATTCCCTGGCCAAGCGCAAGCCGCACGCCCTTGACGACGACGATGGTCGGGCCGTGCATTCCGCCGCATTCAACCTCAAGCCGTGAACCTGGCACCAGCCCCATCTCGGTCAAGCGATTTATGAAACACCTGCCCCCGCCGTTAATGCCAACAAGTTCAACTTTCTCGCCGGGCTTTGTATCAGCCAGCGTCCTGTCCATTTTTGTGTTCATCTCCTGCCTTTGCATCAGCGCGGGCAACTTTGCATTTGGCGCAAGCGCTGTTCGAGCCGCCTTGACCGCATTTTGCGGCGAATGCCAGCGGCACATCCCTTGCGGGTATCGTGCTTGCAGCCAGAAACTCAACAAAACAAGCCAGCCGCCGCATCACACCGTCGCCGACGGCATGTTCGATGCGGCATGCATTTGCGTCGGCAACCGTCTCGTCGACGCCTAACACATTGACGAAGAACTCCCTGAGCGAGCGATGTCTGCGCATAATTCGCTTGGCGGCCTGCGAGCCGGTGGGGCTCAGCGTCACCAACTGGTAGGGCTTGTAGTTGACCAGCTTGCTTCGCGAAAGTGCGCGCAAAGCAACAGTCACCGAGGACTTGGCTACTCCAAGCCTCTCGGCAATATCACGCACTCTGGCGGCGCCGGAGCTCTGGATCAACTCGAAGATCGCCTCGAGATAGTCCTCCTGCGAACCGCTGAGCGTAACTTCAGTTCTGCCTGCCATACTGAAGGCCTTTGTTAGACTCATCTAACATAGTTACCACAATGCAACAATGCAAGCAAAAACGGCGAATATTCCAATGCTAGCCTGCCTTTTCGGGCGTGCAAGAAGGGTTGCAGGCAGGCGTGCGGGCATCGTTCATCGAACCACTGCGCAACCCCTGCAAATCCAAGCAGATGTAGGTGTAACCGATTGTGCTGAATTGCAGGCAAACCTGCTCTCTTAGATGCATGAGATCGCCGAAGCGATCGGGTTCAACTTCAATTCTTGCCACGCTGCCGTGGGATCGAACGCGACAAGAGGCAAAACCTAAATCCCTCAACACGTTCTCCGCCCGGTCGATTCTCTCGAACAACTCCGCCGAGATGGGCTGGCCGTATGGAACCCTGCTGGCCAGGCAGGCCATGGACGGCTTGTTCCACGTTGGCAGATTCATGCTTCTGGAAGCGATGCGGATATCAGCCTTCGTCAAGCCCGATTCCATCAGCGGGTTGGCGATATTCATCTCCTCCCCGGCCTGAAGTCCGGGGCGAAAATCCGCCAAATCATCAGCGTTCGCCCCACAAAGCACGGCTTCGAAACCATTGTCACGAGCAACGCGCCAAAGGCTTCCAAAGATGTGAAGCTTGCAGAAGTAGCACCTTTGGGGCGGGTTTGCCGCATAGCGAGGATCGGACATCTCATCTGTTTGCACTTCAACCAGCTTGACGCCCGCATGACGGGCCATCTCGCGCGCCTCCGCAAGTTCTCTTCGCGGAAGGCTCGGCGAAACCGCCAGCACCGCCAGCACATTATCCGCCCCAAGCGCCGCGGCGGCGAGGGTCAACAGAAGCGTACTGTCCACACCGCCTGAAAACGCCACAACAGCCGGCCCGCGGCGGCGGATGATTTCCCTGCAGCGTTCGAGCTTCTGCTTCAAGGCATCGGTGAGTTCGTTTTCTTTGTCTGCTTTCGTCATTCTGCGTCGCCTGCCTATAGTACGGCTGGGCAGAGGGAAAGGCAATGTTCTTTGTTAAGGCCGTGGGTTTGCAGAAGGCGTGCGGGATGCTCAGGCTGGCTGGTGCGATTGCATAGATAGGCGGCCTCGATTACCGCCAGGTTAAGCAGATTCTCCAACCCGGAGCATTCGTAGCACTCGGCTTTGGTGATTACCGCCTCAAGAAAGGCGTCAATCTGCCTCCTGAGCGGCTCGGCGGCAGAGCCTTCGGAGGAAAAGTGATCAAGCGTCTCTCCGTCCGGCCCGCGAAGCGAACACGATTCGGCGGTTGCTGCAATGGACCCTCCCTGACCGTGCAGGCGCAGTTCTTCGCTGACCGGTCCCGAGCTTCGGGTGGTCACGATTGTCGCCATTGGTCCGGTGCGGAACCTTAGGATCGCGGCCGCGGTGTCGTCGGTGTCGTAGATCGGATGCCGTTTGCCGTCGGTCGCCTTCCTGAGATTGCCAGCCGACGAGCTGGCGCCGTACACCTCTTCCGGCAGGCCAAGTATCCATACCAGCAGGTCGATGGCATGGTATCCGATCTCGATCAGCGCGCCTCCGCCCGCGAGCGTCTTGTCGCCGTGCCATCCGAGGGTGTTACCCCAGTTATAGAGGTAATGAGCCTGGGCCAGGAAGATCTGTTCAAGGCGATGCTTCCATCGGGCGGCGGTCCGATATCCTCCGGCGCTTCGTCGCTGGGTTCCCACAACAAGCTTGAGATCAGCCCGTTGCATAAGTCGCACCATCTCAGCGCCTTCCGAGAGGCTGCGGGCAAGAGGCAGCCGCTTCCACACGTGAATGCCCCGCCCCGCGCAGATCGGGATGATTTCGGCGGAGGTTTGCGGGGGGCAGCAGAGAAAGACAACTCTGGGCTGAACCTCCGCCAGCAGGCGGCGATTATCCGTAAAAGCAGGAACACCCAGACCCTGTGCCGCCTGTTGAGCCACGGCCGGGTCGCGATCGGAAATGCCCGCCAGGACCGCCTTGGGCGATTGGGCAAGAACGCCCATAACCAGACGACCGAGGTCTCCTGCCCCGACAACCGCCGCGCTGAGACGTTCATCATTCATAGCCAGGCCTCGACCTTCGGCGGTTGAGCCTAGAAAGGCTTCGTCGCAAAGTCAATCGCCCACTGCTTTTACACCGTCTCACCGGGGTAATCCCACTTCTTAAGGCGCAAGGCTATCAGCCTGTCATGGTTTGTCATGTCTATATGAAGCGGGGTAACTGTGATGTAACCCTCGGCAAGGCCCAGTACGTCGCTGTCATCCTGGAAGTGAAATGTGTATTCGCCGCCAAGCCGGTACTGTTCCATGCCATTGGCGTCCACGGCTCCAAGGTACGCATCGGTTATGCCGGCGGTTGATTGTGGAACAACCAGCAGTCCTTTTGGTTTTCCCTTTGCAATGGGAGGTATGTTGACGTTGAGCAAGTCGCCTTTGCCCAGGCCGTCTTTGATGAGGTTTTCCAGCACCAGTTGGCACAGATCGGCGGCTTGAAGGTAATCATCGTTTGACCCCGCCATGCTCAGCGAGAACGCCACCGCCGGAATTCCCAGCATGGCCGCTTCCGCCGCGGCAGCCACGGTTCCCGAATAGAACACGTTGATACCGACGTTCGCGCCGTCATTTATGCCGCTGACCACCAGATCAGGCGGATCATCCAGAAGTTTCCGCACCGCAAGACGCACGCAATCCGCCGGCCTGCCTTCAACGCTTATGCCGGAGAACTCATCCCGCACCTGCATTCTTCGAACCATTAACGGCCCATGCACCGTTATTCCGTGGCCGCTGGCGGATTGTGGCGAACTGGGCGCCACAACAAATGTTTCACCGAACTTCAGAACGGCGCTTCTCAGCGCCGCTATGCCGGGATGCGTAATACCGTCATCATTGCTTACAAGAATTCGCATGTCCAAAGTCTACAGCGACAAGCTTTTTCAACAAAGCGCGATTCCGCGTCCGTGGAGGAATATGATGGTCTGCCGCCAAAAGTCATACCGAATTTGAGAATGCTGTTGGGCAGGCCAAGAATTGTATGTGCAGCCGAGGGAGAAAGACAATGTCTGCTTCAGGCAGTGCCGAAAAGAACGTCCGGTCCAACGAGCCCCTTTGCTTGCGCGTTTTTGACAGGGCGGGCCGGCTGGTGCGGATAATTATCAGGGCGTGCAATGACTCCTCGTCATGGCGAAAACCAGCAGCGCCTCGCGTTTCGTGGCGGCTCAAGGCCCCGTCATGATGAGTGAATTCCCCTAGCCGCACCTCGTGCATTCTCTGAAAAACGGGCGAGCTTCCATTGAGCGTGTGGGAACGCGTTGCGCAACGCGTAATATGGTCCTGACCAGGCACGATGGAGGTACGCAAAGCATGAAAGGGCAATCTTGATGTATAAGAAAGCGCAACGAAAAGGCTTTTGGAGGTTCAATTACAAGCCCGCCAGAAAACCAAAGCAGGTCATGCTGGCCGGTGAGTTTTCACTGTGGCAGCCTGTTGCGATGCGCAGGCAGAAAGATGGCTCTTACGCGTGCAGCGTCAATCTGAAAGCCGGATCCTATCAGTACAAATTCATTGTCGACGGCCAATGGACAGCGGACCCAGACCACCACGAGCGGGTGGACAATCCTTTTGGCACCGACAACTCGCTGGCCTGCTGCAGTTGAAACGCAGTCGCTCACGATAACGCTCAAGCAGATTATCAGCCCTGTATCGCCTGCCATACGCGCCTCGGCTAAAGGATGCCCCATGCACAACGAAGAACGACGCATTTGCAAGTGCAGCCTGTGCGACACGGTTGTGGAGGTGCTTGACCCATGCGGGCCGGAATTGATCTGCTGCGGCCGCCAGATGGAGGACGTCACCGGACATGCAGGCTCTCCGCAGCGTGAAAAGCACATCCTGCTGATGGATGAACATGATGGGCAGACAACGCTACGAGTTGGAATCAACGGGCATGAGAACAGCGAAAAGCACTATATCGCATGGATAGAAGTCCTGGCGGATGGGAAGTGCTTGCGACAGTACATCACGCCGCCCCAGGAAGCCAAAGCCTCTTTCCAGATCGCCGCTGCGGATATTTCAGCAGGAAGGTGCTACTGCAACATTCACGGCCTGTGGCGGTTCAGCGCGCAGACCATGCGACGCACGCCTGAACTGGCGCCCTGGGCCCATGCCCAACCGTAGCAGTCTACAAGCTCACCTTATCACCGCCGGACTTGCGGCTTTTGTTCATCATGATTGTGGCCCGGAACACAACCTTCTCGGCATCGTCCCGAACATCCGCAACCGCCGCGCCGACGGAAACCTCGCATGAAATCGCGCCCTGGGGGGCCTGCACGCAGCAACCCTTAAGCAGTCCGCGCACTCTTTCGGCGACGGCATAGAGATCGCCGGCGCTTAGCACCGGCACAATCGCCAGGAACTCTCCGGGTTCCCAAACTCCGACAACATCGAAGCTTCGCAGACAGTTCGCCAGGGTCTTTCCCGCCGCAACAGTCATGCGATCGGCAAGGCTGGGTCCCCATTGCCGGAGAATCTTGGCGTATCCGTCCACGCCGCAGCGGATCACGCCGAAGCTCCAGCCAAAACGGTTGAGCTCTTCGTGGCGCGAGTGCAGGCGCATTTCGAGATACTTTCTTGTGGCAAGGCCGGTAAGCGCGTCGATGTACGCAGGCTGGACGGCCGCCTGAGGCTCGCTTGACGGCGCGGACGTCTGATCCAGAATCTCAACCACCCCGGCTATACTGCCGGAACGATCCATCACCGGCGCTACTCGCACCCGCACCGGAATAAGGAAGCCTTGCCTGTGTCGAACGTAAACCTCCGCCTCGCGGATCAACCCGTCTTCAAGCGTCTGGGCCGCCAGATACCATCCACTGCAGACTTCCGAGCCGTCCTTGTCGAAGTGCAGCAGAGTCTCCTCGCAGCAGCTTTTGCCGAGCATCTGAGCCCGGGTGTAGCCCGTCAGCTCTTCGGCAGCCTTGTTCCAGAAGGTGATCTGGCGGTTGCGGGTTGAAAACATTACAGCGTTAAAAAGGTTTTCCAGCAACCCTTCATGAAAGGCCAAATCAGTATGCATTTCTTTAACTGCTGCGTTGATCATACAATGCTCCTCAAGCACTTGTATCGAATAGGCACACGGCGACCTTTAGCAGCACTCGCGCCTTACTGAAGAGGAATTGTTTGCCGCAAGGGCGCCGCCGGCTATAATCGCTTTCTGCGAGGTCTCTTATGGATAACTGCTCCTACAGCCAGCTCTTGCGCATCGCCATCAGCGGCAATAACCTCAGCCGTTCTCAAACTCACTGGGCTTTTGGGCAGATCATGCAGGGTCTTTGGCCCGACTCTCAAATTGCCGGCCTGCTTGTGGCTTTGGCGATGAAGAGCCATAGTGTGGATGAAATCGCCGGGGCGGCCGAAGCCATGAGAGAACATGTTGTCCGCATCGACAATGGCGGCAAGGACGTTATTGACACCTGCGGTACGGGCGGCAGCGGAGTAAACAGCTTCAACATTTCGACCGCGGCTGCGCTGGTCGCCGCCGGGGCGGGCGTTACAGTGGCGAAGCACGGTAATCGCACCGCCACCAGGGCCAGCGGCTCGGCGGATGTGCTTGCCGCTCTTGGGGTCAACATCAACGCTGAGACTCCCGTCGCCGAAAAATGCCTGCGAGAGGCCGGGGTATGCTTCTGTTTCGCCATCCGCTGCCATCCGGCGATGAAGTATGCCGCGCCTGTGCGAAAAGCGTTGGGCGTACGAACATTATTCAACATCCTTGGGCCGCTGACCAACCCTGCCTGCGCCAGACGACAGCTCATGGGCGTATTTGATCCCAACCTTACCGAGACCATTGCCTCGGTGCTGGGGGCCTTGGGTTCAATTCGAGCAACGGTTGTGCATGCTGAAGATGGTCTCGACGAAATTTCAACCGCCAGCGATACAAAAGTTTCCGAATGGCGACAAGGCAAAGTGACAACCCGGATGGTGAAACCTGAGGATTTCGGGCTCCGTCGTGCGCGTATTGACGATTTGTTGGTTAAGGATGCGCAGGACTCCGCCAATGTAATTCGCAAGGTTCTTTCGGGCGCCCCGGGACCGCAGAGGGACATAGTACTGCTTAACGCAGCCGCCGCACTCGCGGTGGCGGGCGAGAAATCACTCGAAGAATGCCTGCAGGCGGCTCGTGAATCCATCGACACTGGCGCGGCACTGAGGGCGCTTGAGCGGCTGGTAGCAGTGTCAAACCAACCAGCCTGAGGATTCCTCTTTTCCAGTGAGCCCAAGTCCGCTTGGAATGAGTGAAGATCTCATTCGGTTTTTTCCAATTCAGCAACGGGGACGCCGCCACATGTTGTGGTCTATCTAGATCTTGGGCCATATGTGGTGGGCCGACGAAGTTGATAACAATAAATCCACAATCACCCGATATTCGCCTTCTGTGCCTGCGTACAATCTTATAGGGAACGACCTTATGGCTCATTAAGAGGTTTTGATGATGCCCCGATGGCCCAATAGCAGAGACTTTGATAAGCACGAATCCAGGCCTGATTTCAGCATAGCGGCCACGCCTTCGCTGGCGGCGATGCCCTTGTTGTATGGCATGCAGCGCAACACGCGCGTCGGATTGGACCTGAGACCGCCGGATGTTGTCAGCTCGTTGCTCGACGACGGCTTGGTTGATGCAGCCCTTATTCCGTCTTTCGAACTGCAGCGGCAGGAAAAGTACCTCACCGTGTTGGGTGCTGGTTGCCTCTCATGCGCCGGCACGTCGCTGGCGGCCAGAATATACTCGCATGTGCCGGCAAAACAGTTGCGGACCATTTTGGTGGATGCCGACGCTCGCACGGCATCGGCCATGGCGCAAGTGATATGGGAGTGCGAATTTGGTCACAAGCTGGAAGTGACGCCGTACGACCGCAACATGCATGAACCCTCTGCAATGCAGGAAGAGGGAGTGCTAGTGATTGAGAATGAAGTTGTAGCCCGCCCGCCCCTGGGCTTCGACTGGCAACTGGATCTTTGCGCCTTGTGGAACCACATGACAGGGCTGCCTTTCGTTTTCGCGGTCTGGGCGGCGCCTCCGGGTGGCGACATGGCCGCAATCTTTTCGTTACTGGAAGGCGCCAGGCTGGCAGGTCAGGCGCACCTGCAACAAATCGCCCATCGCAGCGCGCCTCACATTGAATGGCCTGAAGACCTGGCCGAACGCTTTCTCGCCAAGCACATGCAATACGAGTTTGGAGAGGCGCAACGAGAGGGTTTGGAAGAGTTCTTCCACCTGTGCGAGAGTTTTGGCCTCACGCACGAGTTTCGGCCGGTGCAGTACTTCCGGCCGTGACGCCAGCCCGACGGCGGTAGAACATGACCAGTCCTAAATCCGCGGCCACCAGAACAGTGTTCACAATGTAGAGGACTATTACAGGCTGAAACTCGCCGCCGATGCAAATGGCTACTTTGGCGGCAGTGCCGCAACAATAGCCGATTAACACCAGCCACAGGAACAGCAGGCTCTTTGCCTCGGTCTTCTTCGTGCGCCAGGTTTTGTACACCGAGGCGGGCCAAGAAGCGCCGAAACACAGCAGCATGCCGTTCTCAAGCAACTCCGCGTAGAAACTTGTCGCAAGCATTTCGAACATGGCCGGATTCTAGTTTCGTGCTTCGGGTAATCAATAACAATAAGCAACCGGACTTGACATGGAACTGACCAGTCAGTTCTACTACAGTCTTTGGGAGCCCAAAGTGCGAAACGAACTGAAGGAATCCCCCAAAGCCATCCAGATCATGCAGGCCGCGGAGCGACTCTTCGCGGGCGGGCGGTTCCACGAAATCACAATGGAAGACGTCTGCCGCTGCGCGGGAGTCGGCAAAGGAACCATCTACAGGTACTTCAGCGACAAGGACGACTTGTTCATCCGAACGGCAGTGAGGGGAATCGACGAACTGGTCAGCCAATTGAAGTCGCACGCCGGCGAGAAACGTCCCTTCGAGTCGCGCCTACTCGATGCGTGCCGTAGCGTCTGTAGCTTTTTCAAGTCCCGCAGGCTCATCCTTCACATGATGCAGAGTCAGAATTCCCACAAGAGGTCTGCTTTCTGCGCCGGCTGGTCGCAATACAGAAAGAGCATAGTCTCCGCTTTGGCCGACGTGTTGAGCGCCGGCTCAGCCGAAGGCATGATTCGAAAGGATGTGCCTTCGAATGTGCTGTCGAATCTGCTGCTTGGGCTGTTGAGGACAACGGCCAGGGATCTTACTGATGCGGCTGAGACATTTCGACGAACTGAATTCGTTATCGAGTTTTTCTTAAGGGCGGCGGGGCCGGCGCCAGACAAGGAGTTTTCGTGAAACGTGTTATCCTGATAGTCATCGGGGCATTACTGGCTGCCATGCTTGGATGGTCGATCTTCACGAAGATCGCTCAGGTCAAGAATCCCTCGCAGACGAACAAGACGGCGCAGGTGGCCGTCGAAATCGGACCGATTACCCGGCAAGCCGTGGTTGACAGGCGTATGTTCACAGGCGCCCTCGAGGCTGAGTCTTATTTCATAGTCGCCCCGAAGGTGGCGGGCCGGCTGGAAAAGCTGACTGTGGACATCGGCGACACCCTGAACACAGGGGACGTCATCGCCCAGCTTGACAGCCTTGAATATGAACAGCAGGTTCAGCAGGCGCAGGCGGAACTGCAAGTCGCTCACGCCCAGCTTGAGGAAAGCCAGGCTTCACAGGAATTAATCGCTCAGGATTTGCAGCGGGACAGGTCGCTGCGCGAGCAGAAGATCATTTCGCAGAGCGACCTGGACGGCGCCGAAGCCCGGTTCAAGGTGGGCCAGGCCAAGGTCAGGCTGGCGCAGGCGGCTGTTCAGCAAAAAGAGGCGATGCTTGGCGCCGCCAAGGTGAGGCTGTCTTACTCTCGCATCGTTGCAAGCTGGCCTGACAACGGTCGCCAGAGGGTTGTTGGCGAACGATATGTGGATGTGGGCGCCATGCTGCGAGCAAACGACCCGATTCTTTCCGTCGTAGACATCAGCAGTCTCAGGGCGGTTCTGCATGTGCCCGAGCGCGATTTCGCGTCGGTGGAGATTGGGCAGGTGGTGGACATTGTCACCGACGCGGTCCCGGGGAGGGTCTTTCAGGGCAAGGTGCGGCGGATTGCCCCGGTGGTTCAGACGGCCTCACGGCAGGTTCGGGTGGAAGTTGAAGTTCCCAATGATGATAACGCGCTGAAGCCAGGGCTGTTTGTGCGGGCCTTCATTACCTATGCCCGCCGCAGCGATGTGCTGACGGTTCCGCAGGTGGCGCTTGCCAAACGCCAGGGCGGGACCGGCGTGTTTGTCGTTAACACCGCCGAAAAAGTGGCTCGCTTCATTCCTGTGATGCCAGGCATCGTTCAGGATGGCAGGGTGGAAATACTCAAGCCGCTGGACATAAGCGGGTTTGTCGTAACCCTGGGGCAGCATATTGTAAATGACGGATCGCCGGTTCGCATTGTGAACGCTCCTGGGCCTGTGCCGGAGAGCGGCAAATGAGAATTACAGAGTTCTCCGTCGGCAGGCCGGTGTTCACCATCATGCTTTCGCTGGTGGTCGTGCTGCTGGGCGGCATTTCGCTATGGCGCCTGCCGATAGACCTCATGCCGGAAGTGACGCTGCCGACGGTGAGCGTCAGCGTCTCGTACGAGAACGCAAGCCCGCAGGAAATGGAGGAACTCGTAACGCGCCCACTTGAGCAAGCGCTAAGCGGCGCGCCGGGAGTGGAGGAAATAACCTCCACTTCGTCAGAAGGTTCCTCCAATGTGAGAGTCACATTCGCATGGGGCACAGACCTTGACGGCGCAACTGCTGATGTGCGAGATCGTCTCGACAGGGTTGCCCGGCAGCTGCCCGAAGAGGCGGATCTGCCCTTGATCCGCAAATTCGATCTCTCTGCGTTTCCGATCCTGATGCTTGGCGCTTCGAGCGATCTCGATCCGGTTGAGGTGCGCGAAATCCTGGAAAACCAGGTGCGTTACCGGCTTGAACAGCAGGAGGGTGTTGCAAGTATCGACATCTGGGGCGGCCTGGAGCGGGAAGTTCACGTCAACATCGACGCCGACAGGCTCAAGGCCGTTAATATCCCTCTTGCGCAGATCATCAACAGGCTCAAGGCGGCGAACATCACGCTGCCGGCAGGCTCCATCGATCAGGCGAGGCATGAACTGACGCTTCGCGTGCCGGGCCAGTATGAAAACCTCGATCAGATCGGTCAGACTGTTGTCGCCTATCGCTCGGGCCTGCCCGTGAGGCTCAAGGAAGTTGCCGACATAGCTGATTCATGGAAGAAGATCCGGCGCACGGCGAGAATCAACGGCCAGAGCGGCATGCGCATCGCCGTCAACAAGCAAAGCGGCACGAACACGGTGCAGGTCGCCGGCGCGGTGCGGGCCGAAGTGGAGCGAATCAACCGGGACATGCCGCAGTTGAAGATTATTTCGCTTAACGATTCCAGCGAATATATACAGCAATCAATATCAAACGTCGGATCGTCCGCTCTTTATGGCGGCGTGCTTTCCGTGCTGGTTCTGATAGTGTTCCTGCGAAACATCGGCAGCACGCTGGTGATCGCCACGGCCATTCCCATATCCATCGTCGCGACCTTCGCCTTGATGTACTTTGGGGACTTCACCCTGAACATCATGACTCTGGGCGGCCTGGCGCTTGGCGTGGGCATGCTGGTCGACAACTCTATCGTGGTGCTGGAGAACATATTCCGCGTTCGGCACGACGGGCTTTCAAATCGCGATGCCGCGATTAATGGCACTCGCGAGGTGACCGGCGGCATCATCGCGTCAACGCTTACCACCGTTGCCGTTTTTCTGCCGATTGTGTTCATTCGCGGCATGAGCGGCGTGATGTTTCGCCAGCTTGCTGCCGTAATCGGCTTTGCGCTTCTGTGTTCACTGGTTGTCGCGCTGACTCTTGTGCCGATGCTGTCGGCAAGGCTGCTTGGCGCCGCCAAAACTGCTTCACGAGGCGGCGTCACCAAGCGGCTCAAGGAAGCAGCCGACAATGTGTTTGTCTCGCTCGAAGACGGCTACAAGTCTCTGCTTCACCTGGCGCTCAATCACCGCCTGGCGGTAGTGCTTTTGGCATGTGCAATGCTTGGGGGAGCGATCTGGATGGTGCCGCTGGTCGGCAGCGAACTGATGCCCCAGACCGACGAGGGGGAAATATTTGTGTCCTTTGAGATGGAGGTTGGAACCCGGCTTGAGGTGCTTGAGAAAACGGTGATCCGCATAGAAGAGATAATCAAGCAGGCGGTTCCGGAGCGGCTATCGCTTATTTCAAGTATTGGCGGCAACATGTGGCGTAGCGGCGGCACGCATTCATGCGACATGCGAATAAAGCTGCCGCCGCGTTCTGGGCGCAAGCTGTCGAGCGACGAGATTTCCGCCGATCTTCGGCGTCGGCTGGGGGTTGTGCCGGGCGTTGCCCTGAGGGTCCGGAGCGGCCAGGGGCTGGTCTCAAGAATACTCAGCCGGGGCGGTGGCGGTTCTGAACGCCTTAGCCTGGAGATTCGCGGCTACGACTTCCAAACTGCCGACGCACTCGCACTCCAAGTGCAGCAAATCGTTTCCGCCGTCGCGGGCGTCACGGATGTTCGCATCAGCAGGGAAGGCGGCTCTCCCGAAGAACTGATCCTTATAGACCGTCACAAGGCAGAGGACAGCGGGCTTGATATCGAGCGAGTTGCGCAAACCCTTCAAACAGCTCTAGGAGGCACTACCGGCGGTTACTTCAGGCAAAACGGCGAGGAATACGGCATACTTGTCAAACTGCGCAGCGCCGAGAAACTCTCGCTTCAGGAGGTGCTGGATCTCACCGTGACCAACGATCAGGGCCAGGCCATTGCGCTGAGAAACATAGTCGCAACCGAGCCAAGGGAAGGGCCTGTGCTGATTGAGAGAAAGAACCAGCAGCGGATCGTAACGGTCTCGGCCGGCACGGCGGACAGGGACATGGGTTCTATCGTAGCCGACATCCGGGCGGCCCTGGCCGTGCTTCCCATGCCGGCGGAATTCAGCGTCAATTTCGGATCGGACGTCGAAGAGCAGGAAAAATCATTCCAGGAACTGGCTATGAGTCTGGGCCTGGCGCTGATACTCGTTTACATGGTCATGGCGTGCCAGTTCGAGTCTCTGCGAGATCCGCTGGTCGTGATGTTCTCGGTTCCGCTGGCGGCAATTGGTGTTGTGCTGATACTGTTGCTGACAGACACCACGTTCAACGTTCAGTCATACATCGGATGCATCATGCTTGGCGGCATCGTGGTGAACAACGCCATTCTGCTTGTTGATCACACAAACCTTCTTCGCAAGCGCGACGGGCTTGCGCTGAGGCCCGCGATTGAAGAAGCAGGCAGGCGGCGGCTCAGGCCAATTCTCATGACCACATTCACCACGGTGCTGGGGCTTTTGCCGCTGGCCCTGGGCGCAGGCGAAGGCGGCGAGGCCCAGGCGCCTCTGGCCCGCGCTGTAATTGGCGGATTGGCAAGCTCTTCGCTGATAACCCTGCTGGTCGTGCCTGTAGTGTACTCGCTGCTGGAATTCAAGAAGCCCGGCCACACCGCATCTTGAGGTCTATGAAGGAAGAATCGTGAAGCGACTGCCGTATCTACTAATGCTGATCAGTGCATCTTGCTCCTACGTCGGCCCCGAGCCGTTTTCTGATTACGTCGGGCCTCAGACGGCAGCGCCTTGGCAGGATGAATCCGAATCGGCCTCAACCCCGTCGGACCTGTTGCCGCCGACCGGGCCGCTGAACCTGGGCGTGGAGGAAGCTGTTCGCGCTGCATTGTTCTATAATCAGTCGCTCGCCGTCGAGACTGTCACGCCGGCGATACGGCGCACCTTTGAGCGGCAATTGGCCGCTGTCTTTGACCCTGTGGTTTCCGCCTCCGCGGCCTATGATCACGAGCGGATTTCGGGCGACAACATCAATGACAGAACCGAACGAGGTCTGCAACTTGACGGCGGCGCGTCGATCTTTCTACCAACCGGCACGACAATCGGAGCAGACGCGATAACCCAGCGTGAAAGCCCGGCCGGCGTTAATGATCGATACGCGACAAGGCTGGGCCTTTCCATGTCACAGGCGCTGCTTAGAGGGGCTGGAGAGGACGTCAACCTTGTCCCGCTGCGTCAGGCGCGTCTGGACACGCTAATCAGCCAGTATGAGCTGCGAGGTTTTGTGCTGGCCCTGGTTGGCCAAGTGCAGGTTGTTTACTGGAACTACACCCTGGCGCAACAGCAGATCGAGATTTTCGAGAAGTCGCTGGAGCTTGCAGAACAGCAGCTTCGCGACACGCAGGAGCGGATACGCATCGGCCGCCTGCCGGAGACCGAAGAAGCGGCCGCCCAGGCGGAAGTCGCCCGCCGAAGGGAAAGTCTGATCAATGCCCGAAGCATCCTTGCCACATTGCGGGTGAGGCTGCTTCGACTGGTGAATCCGCCGGGCGACACATGGGACAGGGTTATCGTTCCCAAAGACTTGCCAATCCCGCCGCGCGCGCAACTGGACGATGTTGAGGCTCACGTGCGTCTTGCCCTGCGAATCCGGCCGGAGATCAACCAGGCGAAGCTGCTGATCAATCGCAGCGAACTCGAGATCGTTCGCACCCGCAATGGCTTGCTTCCTCGCCTGGATCTCTTCGCCACGCTGGGCAAGAGCGGATACGCAGCCAGTTTCGGCTCAAGCGCAGGCGATCTATTCGCAGAGCCGTCTTACGATGTGCTGGCGGGGGTGCGGATGGAGTTTCCCCCGCTTAATCGTTCGGCCAGGGCAGAGCACGATCGTTCCCAGTTAACGCGTCGGCAAGCCCAGGAGAGCCTGGATAATCTTCGTCAGCTTGTTCAGGTGGATGTCAGGGAGGCGTACATAGAAGTGCAGCGGCTTGGCGAACAGGTTGTCGCTACCGCAGCCACCCAGGGTCTTCAGGAAGAGGTCTATCGCGCGGAGGTCGCCAAATACGCCGTCGGCAGGAGCACGAGCTTTTTGGTTGGTCAGGCGCAGCGCGATCTTCTTGCAAGTCAGATAGCTCACGCGCAGGCGATAGTGGGATATCTGAACTCACTGGTGGAGCTCTACCGCCTGGACGGATCGCTCCTGGAGCGGCTTGGCATATCCGCCCCCGGGGCGATTCCGCCGGAGGAAGCCACGCTGTATTGATTAAGATGCAGGCCGGTCAACCGGCAGACTGTCGCTAATTGGCGTCATCTTAAAAACTACAAGTCACGGCAACAGCATGGGTTAACAAAACCGATAGGCGACGCCAAATGGCGGCCAGCCAATAGGCAGATTTTTCGCTATGGCGACTATCCGGCAACAGAGGGAGAACATAGCCCGGATCGTTCCCAGAACTCGTCATTGGGATTGCTGCCATGTTTTGCGTGGTGCCCACCGCCCTGGGGTACGCCAAGTGAATCAAGTTCGTGTGAAACAGAAAGCCTGTGATTCGCGGGGCTTCAGAGGTTCGCATATTGCAGTGAATAATTTTTGTGTGAATGAATCTTGACAAAAATGCAAAGTGTGCTACCATTGATAGCATATACCAGACGGGCTGTTACACCATGAAGAAAATGTTTCAATTGTCAGAGCGAAAGATGCCTATTCGAAAAGGAGAAATCAGATGAAAGCCATATCGCTTGGAATGCTGTTACTGGTTTTGGCTGTGTCCTCCTCGTCCGCCGCTGTGTTCAGCACAAGTTTTGAAGCAGATGAAGGCTATACACTGGGTGACGTGAGCGGCCAGAAGAGTTGGGCCGGCACGAAGACGTATAACTCCATTGTAGCAGATAATGCCTATGAAGGTGAGTGGGCACTGAAGACTACAGACCGTAGCAATGTGGCCACGCACACTTTTATTGATTATGATTTTGGATCACAGGTCAGCTTCAGCGTTGCGTTCATCCCGGCGTCATTCACCGGGACGACCAACAAGTACGCTTCGGCAGCCTCAGTCACCCTCTTTGGTAGTCGTAATCTGGAAGGCCAGTTCGTCGGTCGTGCGGATGCACTACTCTACTACTGGGGCAATGACACCTCAAAGAAGCTGCTTCTCAAGCGGTATGAAAACGGGACACTGGTAGACACGTACGTCAACCTCCCGTCCGATGCCTGGAATAACGACACGTGGAACACGATGACGATCACGATGGATTTCGCCAACCACACGTATGCTGTGGCGCTTAATGGAGTTGTTTATGAAGGCGCTTCTGGTGTGGCGATCGATCCTAATGCTGTCTCGCTAGAGACGCTGTGGCTCTATCGCGGCGCCATCAATGGAACAGAAAGACCGTACACTCTCTGGGACAACATTGAGGTTGATGCTGTTCCCGAACCTGGGACAATGGCGCTGATGGCGATTGGTACCATGTTTTGGCTGCGTCAAAATAGCCGCATGAATTAACTCAAGTTTTGTCAAATTCTTCCCACTGTATCAAGGAAGTGCTTTGATGGAGAAGGTAACCTAATGAAGCATCCCCGGTGCGGTTTTACGCTGATTGAGCTGCTGGTGGTTGTTGCCATCATCGCGCTATTGGTCTCGATCCTGATTCCGTCGTTGAACCAGGCCAAGGAATTGGCCCGGGGCATGCTTTGCCAGAATACTCTGCGATCAAATGGCGTGGCATTGCAGTTCTACAGGGAGGAGCACAAGGACAGAATGTATCAAGGCAATCTCAACTGGGTTGCCGTAATGAATACAGCCGGCCTTTTGGAAGACGTGAAGTCTTCGCAGTGCGCATCGCAGACGCAGGATGGCACCGATACTTGGTCAGCAGGAACATGGATGTCCCACGGAGTATTCATCACCCTGTGGAATTACCCCGATGCGAGAGTCGGTTATTCCGTCAACAACATGGCGTTCTACTCCGCGGGCAAGTACTGGAACCTTGGAAGTTACAATACATTTCCATATCCGGCCCAAACGCCGTTCATGATGGATGGTAGATTCTACGGCATCGTAAACAGCTTCTTCCTCACGCCTGACCTGGAGCAACGTGTGGCGATGCGCCACAATGATCGGTTCAATGCCGTGTACCTCGATGGCCATGTTCAGACCCACGACACGTATGACATGCTGGATATCCACCCGCACCCCGGTGTGTCGATAAACGGGCCAATTGAATGACACGAACCACTAAGCCAGGCTCGTGATTCTGCCTGCAAGACGGTGATGAGTTATGTGTTCCCCCTCCAGGTCAGCCAGAGTTCTAATCCTGAGCAGCCCCCAGAACCGGCGGAATGACGACATGGTGACGTGCCGAAAGACTGCTCGCGGATGCTTTTACGAGCTCCGCAATATGCTCGGCCGCAAGCTCTTCCTGTTGTTGCACGCTGGGAAATCCGCTTATTTGCGACCAGGGGGTATGCCCAATGCCCACAAGTGCCAGATCATCCGGGACCGAAAGCCCCATGCTTTCCGCCACCCGCTTGGCTATGACAAGACGGTAATCAGAACCGACCAGTGCGGTCGGTCTGTCGGGCCGTTCGAGCATCGCGCGAATTCGAGACAGGTTGTCAGCACAGTCCATCTCAACCGTGGAGACCGTATTGCAGGTTATCTTGTTATACTGCAGGTAGCAGATGGTAAGGCCATCCCTGATTTCGGCTTCGCGAAGCGCATCCCCAACAGCCTTGATATTGTCAGTCTGAAGCATCCAGGCCTTCTTGTTGTCGTACCAGATCCTGTCGGCCCAGAATCGCCTTTCGTGCCCGAGGAACCCGATTCTCTTGTGGCCCACCTTGATCAAGCGCTCGGCCGCGATCTTGTGCGCCAGATACCAGTCCGGATTGACGCTGTGCCACGTTCTGGGCATGAAACGTGTGCCCCTGAAAGTGGCGATGACCATGGCATCGGCCGGGCGCATCTTCTCAATCGTCTGGTCAAGACCCGGATAATCCCACTGCACGACTATGGCTTTGGGTGGATAATCCTCCCAGGAGGAAAGAGCCATCTGGAGCCCCTTGAGTCCTTTATCAGTAGTCCAAATGGCGTTCGTTACCGTAAGACCCTGGCTTTGAATCTGCTCCATCAAATGGAGGGCCAGATGACTGAAAATGTGAGCGTTGATGTCCAGAAGCAGGCTAACAGCGGTTCGTGCCTTACGCTCAACCGTAACCTCAGGTGGTGTGCGGACATACGTGCCGCTTCCCTGTTTGCATTCGACCAACCCCAAGGCTTCGAGTCTTTTCGTCGCCGCCCTGGCAGAGTTGAACGAAACCTGATATTTTCTGGCAAGATCTCGAATAGGCATAAGGCGCTCACCAGGATTAAGGGCCTTGCAGCGAACCGCCTCCCCGATCTCCCGAACCAGCGTTTCGACCCCGCTATCAGCAAGGTACTTGTTGGGCTTGGTTGTGCCTAGATCATTGTTCATCAATTGATTTTATGTTGCCACCCAATAATAAGCAAGAATGATTTGAGTCAATTGGGACTTTGCCCGTGCTAAGACTTACTCAGGGAGAATTATGATGTCGCCGAGCTGCCCAAGCTTGTCTGGACGTTCGCTTCTTGGAGCACTTCTCGTGATGGTGGTGCAGTTGTGTGCGCCAGTCATCGTCCGCGCTGACGTGAAGCCTTCCAACTCCGCCACCGCCTCAGGCTCCACCGCGGCGCGGGCGGAGCTTCTCGGCGCCGAACAAGCTGCTGTTTGCGTTCCGCGAGTACCGAACGCCCCCAAGGGCAAAGGTGACGTGGTATGGAAAACCGGCCAGACGATGACGAGCTTCTCGCTCCTGGGCGAGCTGATTCCAGCTGATGTGCAGACAGAGGTGACCATTGTACACAACGGCCGGGCGTTGTTTATGCTGGTCTACTGTAAGGAACCGGTGCTCAAGCCCGAGTCGAATAGCGACCATTTGTTCAAGTCATCGCCGCATCCGCGTGACAGCATGGAGGTCTTCGGCAATGATTCAGTAGAGGTGTTCTTCGATACCCTGGGTGACGGAACGCGATATTTCCAGCTGGCGACCAACGCTTCCGGCGCGAAGTGGGATGCCAAGCACGGTGATGTTTCGTGGAATGGGAATTGGGCGAGCGCTGGCGGGCGGGATGAAGATGGCTGGTGGGTTCAGTTGACCATTCCGTTTGCGGATCTTGGGATCACCCCGGAGACATCAGATTGCACTTTCAACGTCGCGCGGAACAGGATTCCACACAAGGAGTTCAGCTCTCTGGCCCCGTTGCAGAGCGCCTTTGGTGAACCATCCCGATTCATGAAGATCGTCTTTGTTGACGCCCAGCCTGTGGTCACCATATCGCCCGTTTACAATAATGACGCTCTTTTCGGATACGAATACAGCATCCATAACCCCTCTTCGGGGGATGCCAGAATCACTGTTGGCATTGCCGGCAAAGACGACAATGGGAAACTCTTCCAAGATTCCGAGACTGTTGTCGCTCCAAAGAAGCAGGACAAACGGGTAACTCGGGAAATTCCGGCAACGGCGAGTCGCTGGCTCAACGCAAGGGCTTTCGCGTTCAACGCTGATGCCGAGACATGCGTGCTGGTTACGCCGTGGCGGCCATGTGGCGTGAGGAGCATCATGGCTGATGTCGTCATGCGATGCGAAGGTGAGGCGGAGGTCTTCTTCAACCAGCAGCCTGTGAGACTGACCAGCGATGACGACGGTACGCTCCGGGGGAGGATCGCCATCTTGGAAGGCAAGAATTCTCTGGGAGTCAGAATGAAGACGGAGGGGCGATGGAGCATGCTCGTTGAGAACCAGGATCGGGCATTCTCGCTGGTGTCTTCTTCTGAATGGCTGCACATGAATAGAGTTTCCCAAGGCGTCGATTGGACATCCCGCAGTTATGTGCCGTCTTTGAGCACGTGGACAGCGTCTCCGGAACAAGCAGGCTCCTGCGAGGATGCTGTGGCGGGGTCAAAGTGGCTTCATGGAAAACCTGGCGCGGTGTTTCTGAGGCACATCATTTCCGGCATGACCAAATATGGTCCGGAGGGTGCGGTTGACAAGCATACTATCTATGAGAACTTTGGACAGATTGCACTAGTCTACACACAGAACCCGACTAACCAGGCCTTGGCGGATTATGAGTTGGTCATAGACACTGCACCGGGACTTGATCTGCCAAGTCCTGTAGGCAGACTGAACTGGTACAAGCGGCGCTTCCATCCCATTGACATGACCACGATTGAGCTTCCGGATGGGTATCTTCGGCATGTGATCAGGTTTGGCGGCCACCTCCCGCCAACCCAAAATCCAGCACTTCCTGAGGTTTCCTCGATGGGCATGCCTTTTGTCCTCCTTGATAAACCAAATGGTGACCTGGTGATGCGGATCGGTTGCCGGATCATGCAGGGATTTGTCGTGGAGGTTCCAACCAGGCTAGAATTCCGAAGATTGCCATTTCCAGAGGGCAAGACCGTCAAAAATGTAGACATACAATTATGGACCCGAGATTACATTAATTACCCGCCAACGGTATGGCCGGCCTTGCTCAAGATGTACAAAGCCGCGGGAATCAAAACTCTTTCCTTCTTCGCCATTGGCGGCGATCCATATGGATTTGACAGGGCGGAAGACTTTTTCGTTCTTGCCAAGGAAATGGGATTTCGTGTTTCGGCAGTAATCACTCCCACCGACTTTCAACGTCAATGGCTCAAGGACAACCCCGCGGATGAAGTCGTCTATGCGGCCAGTCGCAAAGAAGCAATCGCCTCGTCATGGCAGAATGGTCTGCGTGTGCAGCTGGAACTGCTGCTGGACCCTTCGCATGGCAGCTACAGCTTCTGGCGGGACAGGTGCAGAGTAATTCTGAAGGATTTCCCCTTTGCTTTTGATGAAATCCAGTGGGATCACGAGGTCGGGCCCCTCCTCGGTTCTTTTGACCCCAATACGCTTGACGCTTTCAGGAAGCATGCCGGAATCGCCGCGGAAGTGAAGCTCGATGAGCAGGCGGCGACCGAAACATATCATGATAAATGGATTGACTTCGTGACCGATCAGCGGGCACGCCAAGCCATGGAACTTCGCAAGATCATCAGAGAGGAACTCCCTGGCGCTCTGTTTTCCATGTATAGCTCATACTATCCCCATGCTTCCGGCAGCTACTCATGCGATTGGAGGAAGATGGCCGATCACGTCGATGTGGGAATGGCAGGCTATGGGGGAGAATGGACGAATGCTGCGAGTAACACAGCTGCGGTGTTGCGAGCCAAGGGCAAGAAGTTCCTGAACGGCATTGGATTCTGGATGCCGGGTCATCCTGTCGAGGGGGCAGGAACATCCTTTGCCAAATCCATGCTTGCCGGCTGCAATGGCGTGTCCCTGTATGCCTCAAACACTGACCGCTTCAATGCAACCACTCTTTATTATCTCGCCCAGGTGACTCAGTTCCTGCCAGAACTGGAGCCTTTCTTGGTGTCTGGCGTGGAAGGCCAGGGCCTGAGCACTACTCTCCTGTCGGCCGTCCGTGTAAGAAACAGGCACTGCCTGATAGTGCTGATGAATCACTCCCCCAAAACGCTTTCAGGCAAACTACTCTGGAGAGGGCGACCATTGCAGAGGATCCGAAGACTGGGCGACACGAAGATACTCAACAGGCTTCCTGAGAGCGTTGAAGTGCCACCATTCGAAGCAATTTGGTTCACCGCGGAGTTTGCCCGCTAGAGGATGCCATGGAGTCATGCTTTTCGGAATCGACAACTGGTGATATCCGCTGGCCTTCTGAGGGTATTGTTGGCGCCGTCTTGATAAAGAGGACTAGTGCAGAAAAAGTCGGGTCAGAAAACGCGCAGTTGTTTGGACTTTATCGGAGAACTGGATGAACCCGAGGATCGATGTTGCTGTACTTGGCTTGGGCGGCATGGGCGCAACACACGTGAAGGCGGCACAGGAAAGTCCATGGGTTCGTAACGTCTTTGGCTATGAGCCTGACGCGTCACGGGCAGCCCAACGAGGTCGGGAGCTTGGCACTGTGGCCACAAGCAATCTGGATGTGCTGCTGAACAACTCAGACATTCGGTTGATATATATCGCGGCGATTAACGAGGCGCACGCAGAACTCACGGAGAAGGCGCTCCGAGCTGGCAAGGCGGTGTTATGTGAAAAGCCGATGGGGCTTGATCTTGGACAAGCCAGGCGGATGCTGAAGGCGCATGAACAAACTGGGAGGTTTCTTCAGATTGGCTTTGAGCTGCACTACTCGAAGCTCTATATGACGGCCAAACAGTGGATTGATGATGGGCTCATCGGAACTCCCGTCAATTGCCACTGCCGATACTACTGCAGCGAATTTCACATGAAGGATACCTGGCGCAGCCGCAGCAAGGGCACGCTGATCGGCGAGAAACTGTCGCATTACATTGACTTGCAGCGATGGTTCATGGCAAGCCCTGTTGATAACGTGTATTCAATGCATGCGCCCAACACGGTCACTTATTTCAACCACCCCGACAATCACCAGATCAACATACGGTTCGCCAACGGCGCGATCTCAACCTTGAA
Organism: Planctomycetota bacterium; assembly: GCA_012729725.1. Lineage (GTDB taxonomy): Bacteria > Planctomycetota > Phycisphaerae > SM23-33 > SM23-33 > JAAYCO01. The sequence goes on along the minus strand of JAAYCO010000229.1, from coordinate 22,601 downwards.
TTTCGTCATGTGCATTGGCGAGACAGATGCTGGCGACCCGTTGCTGGATGTGCTTGACAAGCAGGCCGACGACGGGCACTTCCTTCAGTACCACATATTTGGAACACACGGCGCCATAGAGACTGACGTCTTCAGACGAAGGGCGCGGCGCTGGCGATTTTCCGACGGCCCCAAACAGTTGGTCAGCGAAATAGCAGAGACGGTCACCTTTGCCAGGGAGGATGACCAGGAATGGTTCCACAACGTTCCAGGCCAGTGCATGCGAGTTGCAGAGCTGGTTGCGAGTGGCCTGCCGCCCGAAATCCCGGCTGGAGATTCTTATGAAACGACCAAAGTGTGCCTGGCCGCGGAGCAATCGGAAAGTGAGCGCCGCATAGTAGGTCTGTCCGAGCTCTAGCCCGATTCGACGGTTTTAGGTGGCTGGGCGTGAGCGGCCCTAATAGCGTGGGCAACCACCGTTTCCGGTGATCACCCACGCCTCCCCTTCAGGCTGCTCATCGGCCCGTACGGGCAGATAAATATCGTGTGCCGAGGCAACGCTCAGGTGTCAGTGAACTACTGTCGTGATTCGATCCGCTCAATGCGTTCAACAGCTATCGCATTCATATTGTTGCGGGTCCAAACCTTTCCTGTAACGCGAACGCGCTGGCCCATCCAGTCCTGGGCCTGGCTCAGCGCCTGAGGGCTGTCCTGGGATGGGAACAGCAGGACGGCGTTGCCTTCGCCAGCGCCTGTCATGCCACCCTGAGAGCCGGATGACTGCGACCGATAGGTTCCCGCGCCGGTTTGACCGCCACTGGTTGTGCCACTCGTCTGACCGCTGGTTTGTCCGCTGCTCTGACCGCCTGACTGTCCGGACGATTGGGTTCCGCCGGTAGTCATTCCGCCCGTGCGCCCGCTGGACTGTCCGCTGCCGGTGCTGCCCTGCTGGCCGGACTGGCTTTGCCCGCCCGCGCCGGTCTGGCCGCCAAGACGATCAAGAGGTCGAATTGCCTGATCATCCTGCTGGCCTGAAGTCTGGCCCGAGCGCTGTTGCTGCTGCTGGCGCTGCCACTCGCTAGTGCCCTGGGCGCCAGTTGCGCCGCCGGTAAGCGATTGACCCGGGTCCAGAATCAGCACCATCGCGTTGGAAATTCTTTCCCGACCAAGCTGCTGTTGCTGCTGTTGTTGGCGATACTGGCTCGTAGCCGCCTGGCCATGCATCAGGTACTCGCGAAGGCCGACTATGGTTCCTGTTACTGTCGTCTGTTGCCCGGCGGTGGCGCCCGCTGCGCCTCCGGTCTGGCGCTGAGAGCCAACATCCACTTCCTGCTTCCATTCATCCTGCTTCTGATTCTGTGCCGGCGCTGCCTGAGCCAGCATCAGTACTACCGCTGTGATGCCTACTCCCGCCATCAAGTATCTCTTCATGAACAGTCTCCTTCACTCGACAAATGTCACGGTCAAGACCGGGCGATGGCCACGCGCCATTGCTCTGGTGTCACTCTAGGCGAGCGTCAAAGGCCTTCTCAATCAGGCTCAAACTGCATTTGGGAGCAGGCCGGCGGGCACCGGACGTTAGGCATCTTTCCTAGAGTCAAGGCGTCAATTCCCGGCAGCGACGCCGACATGCGTCAATTCAACTCAAGATGCCTAGGATGTTGTGTGCCCGTGTTTTCAGGCGACATGAACAGGGAGAAGACCATGGCAATGTTGGGATCTCTTGGGTTTCTCGAATCAACTTTCGACAAGACCCACGACTGGTTGAAAGAGATAAACGCTCAACTTCACTGGGAGGACTACCACAAGAGCTGGCAGGCCCTTCGCGCCGTCATGCACACGCTTCGTGACCGCCTGCCCATGGAGGAAGCGGTTGACCTTGGGGCCCAGATTCCCCTGCTGGTTCGGGGCCTGTATTACGAAGGATGGAGACCATTTGATACGCCGATGAAAATCAGGCATCTTGAAGATTTTCTTCAGATCGTTGAGCAGGAATATGGACCCGACCCAAACGTCGACCCGATGCGCATAACCGAAGCTGTCATGAGCGTGCTGAACAGCAAGATAACGCCTGGTGAGATTGACGATATCCGAAGCAACATGCCCGAGGACATCAGGCGCATCTGGCCGACAAAGAAGGCTGCCTGAATCTGGAGGAGAGATTATGGCCAGGCATAGAACTCGCGCAACTAAAAAGCCGAGGAAAGGAAAATTCTCCATCCCCAAAGGTCTCCGGGGTGGCAAAACGTACGCCGCGCCAAGAGCAGCAGCGAGGCAACAACCCGAAACCTTCAAGGACAAAGAACATGGCGCATCGCTGCCCGGCATGGGCAGGCATGGCGAGAATCCTTCCGCAGGCGAAGGCCGACAGGGCGTCCTTGAGACGCCAGACGAAATCGCGGAAGACGAAAATGCCTAAGTGGAATGTGGAAAAGTCTGAACAGTTGAGCAGGTGAACAGGAGACCGCAGGCGAAGCACAAACCGGTAGCGGAGAGCCTACAGGTTGTTCATTGTGTTATCTACTGCTCACCTGTTCTACTGCTCGCCTGCTCTAGCCCTGTGCAATCTTCATTGCACAGGGCTTAGCTGTCATTGAAATGGGTTTTAGACTAGAAAACCCAGCCTAGCGAGAAGCTGACAATCTGCCGGTCGTCTTCGCTTTCTTTGCTGAGCGGGAATCCAAAGTCCAGGCTCATCGGAATCGGCCCGAAGAACGGGATGACCCACCGCAGGCCAAAGCCCGCAGCCACCCGGTAGCTGTTTACGCCAAAGTCGGTTTCAACCGTGCCGCTGTCCAGGAATACGACGCCCCGCACCACCTCCGCAATCAGCGGGAAGGTGTACTCGGCGCCGGCGAAAAGCATGAAGTCGCCGCCGATCGGGTCTTCGTCAATGCCGCCGCGCGGGCTGATGCCCCTGTACTTGAAGCCTCGCACCGAGCCCAGGCCGCCGCCGTAGAACCGCTCAAAAACAGGCGCATCGCCAAAGATGTTTCCGGCCGAGCCTCGCAGCGACACTATGTGCTTGCGGTCAAGTGCATCCATCCAGACCGTGTAGTAGACCTGGTAGTCGGCTGTCGCCACGCCGAAATCGAAGTCTCCGGTGACCTGTTCATAGGACAGGCGAAGGCTGTCGCCGGTTGACGGAGCCCATCGGCTGTCAGTTCGGTTTCTGGCGATCGTGGCCTTCAGGCCGGCCAGGAAGTTCGAACCCTTAACGTCGCGCACGTCGCGAGGCGCGTTGCTGTCGACGTCGGAGATATCAACGCCTTCCAGTCGTCCAGCCAATTCGCCGTACCAGCGATTCTTGAACGTGTGCCCAACGCTTACCACGGGCCCGAATCTGGTTTCGTCATACGATTCCCGCTCGCGCGTGACGATGAAGCCGCGAACGCCCAGCGAATATGGCTGGTCGAAGATATAAGGCTCATACCAATCGATGGTGGATCGCATCAGCTCGACGCCGGGCTCGGCGGTGACTCGCAGAGTCTGACCCGCGCCCCGCATCGCCGGGCCGGTCCTGCCGGGTTTGGGCCAGCCGAACAGATCGAAATTCCTCTGCGCAAACGAAATGTTGCCCACCAGCCCGTCTCGGCTGCTGATGCCGGCGCCAATGATGAACTCAGCCGTCTGCCCTTCGCGAACATTGACAAGAGCATCGCGGACGCCAGGTTCCTGCCCGACAGGAACAATTGTCACATCCTCAAACAGCCTGGATTCAAGCAGCGAGCGCCGCGATTCCTTAACAGCCACCGTGTTGTACAACTGTTCCGGGTGGAATCGCAGTTCGCGCCTGATGACCCTGTCGTATGTAACTGAGTTGCCGCGTATCAACACTTGGCCAACGCGGTATTGCTGACCTTCCTGTATGTCGAACGTTACGTTCAGCAAGGCCGGGTCCTTGGCGTCGGCAGCCCACTGCGGCGCCTGCGCCGACGGATCAAGGAACGTTCGCGAAGAAGTCGCCGATGCGTTGATGAACCCTATTTCGCCGTATGTATCCTGAAGGCGCTCAAGGTCTCTTCTGAGCGCCAGCGCCGTGTAGTATTCACCCTGGCCAAGAGTGATGCGGCCCGCAAGCTCATCGCTGCTGAACACCGTGTTGCCAACGAAGGAAACCTGGTTCACGCGGAACCGAGGGCCTTCTTCTATATTAAACACCAGGCGGGCGTTGCGTTTGTCTTCGGTGAATTCCTTCTGGGCCGAAACCTGCGCCTCGAGGAACCCTTCGTCGATATACATCGTGCGGATGGTCTGGATGTCCTGCTCGATCTTGTCGTCGTCAAGTTGGCCTTTGGTGAACGGCCAGATGCGAACGCCGGATGAAATGCTGAACCTCAGCCGAATGTCCGCGAAGTGCTCGTTCCCGCGAAAGTCGATGTGCCGCGTGCGAACGATGTGGCCTTCATTAATCTCGTATATAACTTCGCCCCGTTGAAGGGCGGCTTCGTCGAGCGTCACTTCGGCGAAGTAATAGCCTTCCTGGCGATACTTGTTGAGAAGAGCATCTCTTCCAAGCCTGGCGGATTGCGGACTGAAGGCCGAGCCCGTTGCGAACGGAAGTTCCTTAAGCAGCACGCCTTCCTTGATCGCCTTGTTGCCGCGGATTTCGATTCGATTGATGACGGGCTTTTCGACAACCACAAACGTGACTGATGGTCCCTGCGGCGTATCGGTCAGCCTTGCGTCGACGCTTTCAAATCTGCCGGTTGTCAGCAGCCGCTGCACGTCGGCCTGCACAACACTTTCGTCATAGAAGTCGCCTGTGCGCGTCCTGATGTAAGACATCATGGCCGATTCGCTCATGTGCACGTTGCCTTCAACGCTGACTTCGGCAACGGTCGGCGCCGACGGCGGCGTCTGTGCCGCCAGCGGTAGCGACCAGCATGCGATCGCGGCCATGATCATGCAGATGATATGAAGCTGTCTCACGGTTTCTCCCGAGGCGGCAGTGCATGCCGCGCGCTGGTGCAGCTTGGGGTTAATCCTTTATCGCCGGAAAAGTAACCCCCGCAGCCGGCAAAGTCAATCAACTTCCTTTGCCGCAACGTGTTGCGCACAAGCTGACTCGCCCGCGGTTCTACTTCTTGCCCAATGCCCGTTGGGCGGCGAAGAACCGCGTTAGCCGCTGTGAGCATTCCTCGGCAAGCAACCCAGACGACACTTCCACCTGATGATTCAGTCTGCTGTCACTGCATAGCTGATAGAGCGTGTCTACAGCCCCCGCCTTGGCGTCGCCGGCGCCGTAGATCAGCCTTGGTATGCGGGAGAGCACAATCGCGCCGGCGCACATGCAGCACGGTTCAAGTGTGACATAAAGCGTGCAGCCGGTCAGGCGCCAGTCGCCAAGAGATTTTGCCGCCGCCTGTATCGCCAGCATCTCCGCATGTGCCACGGGGTTGGCGTCAATGATCCGCCGGTTGTATGCCCTGGCGACCAGTTCGTTCTGGCGAACAATGACCGCGCCGATGGGCACATCACCTTGCGCGGAGGCGGCATCGGCCTGTTCAAGGGCCAGGCGCATCCATTTCTCATGACAGGATTCGCGGCTCATGTCACGCATACTACAGGGCGAACCGCTAACGGGCAACCGCGGCAAGAGGTCCATGTTTGAGCAACGCCAGTTGAGACTCAAAACTGGGGCGCTTCGATCTGTAGTAAACGCCAATGGGTATCTCGTCGCCCCACATGAAGGCCAGGTCCAGCGCCTTGCGCCGGTCGTAGGGGTCATGTTGCGGGCCTATGGGCTTGACGCGCTGCCGATACCACGCAAAGGTGTTCACCTTGTTGAATGTGACGCACGGCTGAAGGATGTCCAGAAGCGCAAAGCCGTCCGCTTTCATCGCCTCGATCATCATCGACTTGAGATGCTCAAAGTCCCCGCTGAACGATCGCGCCACGAAGGTGACGTTGTTGATGATCGCCAGGGCCATCGGGTTGAACGGCTGAGCCATGACGCCGTGCGACTGAAGCAGCGTCATGAAACCCGAATCGCTGGTGGGCGAGGCCTGTCCTTTGGTCAGGCCGTAAACCTGGTTGTTGTGGACGAAACAGCGGATGCCGATGTTCCTGCGCATCGCATGCAGAAGATGGTTGCCGCCCTCGCCGTACATGTCGCCGTCGCCGCTGGTCACGACGACGTTAAGCTCATGATTGGCAAGCTTGATGCCGGTCGCCGCCGGCACTGCTCGTCCGTGCAGGCCGTTGAAGACGTTGGCGGGCTCGGCGAGATAATGCGGCAATTTCGCCGCTTGTCCGATTCCACTTACCAGGACCAGCCTCTTGCGATCGGCGCCGGCCTCGGCCATGGCGGCGTTGATCGCCTTGAGTATGCCGTAGTTGCCGCAGCCGGGGCACCAGGCCGGTTTTGTGTCTGCTCTGGCCAGATCCATCATGCGGCTCCTGAATTGCCGGGTTTGGACACTTTGTCGACGACGTAGTCGGCTGTCAGCGGCAGGCCGTCGTATCGAAGGCATGCTTCGCAGGGCCCCACAAGCCCCAACTGACGAAGCAGGGAGGCAAACTGCGCCGTCGAATTGCCTTCGACGACAATAACCCGCGATCTTTCGCCGATCGCCTGGCGAGCGGCGTCCTCGTTCAAGGGCCAGACCTGCGAGAAGTGCAGCAAGGTCCATATGTTATCATCGGCGTTCAGCATTTCCACTGCTTCTCTGCATGGCCCGTATGATGATCCCCAGCAGATCATCAGGTTTGGCGCGCCCGGCGGGCCAAGAATTGACGGGGCAAACGACTCCGCCGTCAGCCCGATCATCTTTCGCATCCGCTTGTCGTGCTGGGGCAGATGGTCGTGAGCAAGGTCTTCGCTTATGTGCCCGCATTGATCATGCTCGTCGCTGTCAACCACCACAAGGGCCTCGCCGCCCGGAACGGCGCGGGGCGAAATTCCGTCAGGCGACAGAGCATATCTCGCGTATTCGCGTCCCCCAGCCGACAGAAAACAGTCGACCGGCTTCAATTCCTCGCTCAGCGGCCGGATGTTCTTCTCGGCGTCCTGAAGGAACTGGTCGGTCAATATGATCACCGGCGTCTGATACTTGTGGGCCATCATGACAGCGTGCCGCGTTATCGCGTAGCACTCCTGGTGAGTACCGGGGGCGAAGACCATCTTGGGGAATTCGCCGTGCCCGGCATGAATGGCCATGTTCAGGTCTCCTTGCGCGGTGCGCGTGGGCAGACCGGTGGCGGGCCCGGGACGCTGGGCCAGCAGTATGACGACGGGCAGCTCAAGCATGCCCGCAAGCGATATGCCCTCGACCATGAGCGCGAATCCGCCGCCGCTTGTAACCGTCAACGAAGGCGCGCCCGCATACGTGCTGCCGCAGACCATGTTGATGGCCGCAATTTCATCCTCCGCCTGCTCGACCAGGATGCCGTAACGATCGGCCGATTCCGCTAGAAAATTCAGCGTCGCCGTTGATGGAGTCATCGGGTATGCGGTGACGAACTTCACGCCGGCGGTTGCTGCCCCCAGGCCGATGGCGTCCGCGCCGGCGTATACGCTGTCCCACGCTCCTTCCGGGGCAGCGGGCAATCTGCCTGCGCAGCTTTGGGCGAGCTTTTCGCCGGCGCCGGCGGCGGCAATGTTCTGTTCAACCACCTCGGCAGGCTTGTCGTGAAACTGCTTACGCAGGTATTCCATCAGGTGCTTGTTGTCGAGGCCTAGCACCGCAAGGACCGCCCCGGCCGCGACGGAATTCGCCATGATCGCGTTGCCGATCTCCTTTGCCGTTTGCGTGAACGGTATGGCGTACGCGCCCTGTGCCTCATGCGAATCGAGCAGTATCAAGCCGTCGCTGGTCTCCCGCCCCAGAATCTCGAATGCCTCACGGGTAAGCGCGACAAGCAGATCGGCCTTTTCTTTGGGGGCGAACAACTCGCGATTGCTTATCCGTATATCGAACCAGTTGAGCCCGCCGCGGATTCGCGACATGTAGCTCTTGGCGGTGAAGACGTGAAACCCAGCCGACGCCAGCGCGCCAACCAGTAGATTTCCCGCGCTCTGAACGCCTTGCCCCGCCTCGCCGGCAACTCGGATGCTGATGTCCATGTCATCTCCGTTCACGAACATTTTATGCCCGCACCCGCATAGCCGCGCCTTCGGACCGTTCTTGCATTCCCCGCCCGGACGCTATAATCGCCCCGATGAGCGGCAAGTTTGACATCATTGTTGTTGGCGGTGGACACGCAGGCGCCGAGGCCGCCTGGGCCTGCGCTCGAATGGGCGCTCCGACCGCCCTTGTGACTCTTTCCATTGCCACGGTCGGCCAAATGTCATGCAATCCGGCCATAGGGGGCATAGGAAAGGGCCAGATGGTTCGTGAGATCGACGCGCTGGGCGGCCTGATGGGGCTGGCCGCCGACGCGACGGGAATACAGTTTCGCGTGCTTAATCGATCCAAAGGCCCAGCCGTCCACGGCCCGAGATGCCAAAGCGATCGCCATGCCTATGCCCGCTGGATCCAAAAGGCTTTGCAGGAATGCCCCAACCTGGAAATTCTTGAAGGGGAGGCTGCGGAGATAGTCATCGAAAGCGGCTCCGTCCGCGGCGTGGCGATGGCCGATGGTCGACTGCTGAGCTGCCGCGCAGCCATCGTGACGGCGGGCACGTTCCTCAACGGCATAATGCACATGGGCGAGAAGGTCTGGCCCGGCGGCAGGTATGACGAGCCGTCGTCATGCAGCCTGACCAAATCGCTGACCGGCGCCGGGGTGCAGGCGGGCCGGCTGAAAACCGGAACCTGCCCGCGTCTTGATGCCCGGACCATAGACTACTCTCTGTGCGCGCGACAGGACGGCGATGATCCGCCCAGCCCGTTCTCGTTCATGAACAGCAGCCTGAACGTTCAGCAGGTTCCATGCTGGCTGACGGAGACCAATCCGGCCATTCACGCCGCCGTTCGCGAGAATCTTCATCGAGCGCCGATGTTCACCGGGCAGATTACGTCCGTCGGCCCGCGGTACTGCCCAAGTTTCGAAACCAAGATCGTCCGGTTCGGCGACAAAGACAGCCATCAGATATTCCTCGAGCCTGAAGGCCGCGATACCGACTGGGTGTACTGCAACGGCATTGCAACTTCCCTGCCGCCGGACGTGCAGGACTTCATGGTTCGCAATATCCCGCCGCTTCGCAATGCTAAGATACTTCGATACGGGTACGCCATCGAGTACGACTACTTTCCTCCAACCGGCCTCCGCGCCACGCTGGAATCCAAATCGGTAGAGGGGCTCTACCTGGCAGGGCAGGTCAATGGCACTACAGGTTATGAGGAGGCAGCCGCGCAAGGGCTCGTCGCAGGCGTCAACGCGGTGCTCGCGTTGAGCGGCCGAGACGCCATGGTGCTGCGCCGGGATCAGGCATATATCGGCGTGATGATCGACGACCTGGTGACCAAGGGGATAACCGAGCCGTATCGGATGTTCACCAGCCGGGCCGAGCACCGGCTGTGCCTGCGGGCCGACAACGCCGACAGAAGACTGACGCCCATCGGCGCGGACCTGGGACTGGTGGATCAAGAGCGACTTGGGCGATTTCGAGCGGAATTGGCCGTTGGCGAACGAATACAGGAAATACTGAAAGAAACCCGCGTTAACGGCAAACAGCTGGGCGATCTGCTTCAGAATCCTCGCCTTGGGCTGGATGAAGCCGTCGCGCTGGCGCCTGCCGATGTTGCCGTGGAACTCCAGGCCGCCCGGGCGGCGCACGCGGCGATCCTGCATTCTGTTCTTCACGACGCCCGCTATGCCGGATACATGCAGCGTGAGCAATTGGCGCTGCGCCAGCTGGCCGAAATGGATCAGCGGCTGATACCGCCCGACATCGATTACGGCAAGATCACCCACCTTCGCCATGAGGCCAGGGAGAAGCTGCAGAGCATCTCGCCCAGATCTCTTGGGCAGGCATTGCGAATCAGCGGCATCACGCCCGCCGACGTGACTGTCCTGGCGATTCATCTCTCCAAACACAGGTAGGACGGCCTACAATGCAGCATCCGGCATAAGGGGATGCTCATGGGCGAGAAGAAGCAAACCGTTCCTCCGCAAAGACAAAGCCAGCCCGGTGAAGAATTCAAGATGACGCCCGCGCCGCGATCAAAGGCGCGGGAGTACATCCCTGCCGGAAAGCTAAGTGAAAAGGCCGCCGTAATCACCGGCGCCGACAGCGGCATCGGCAGGGCGGTGGCGGTGATGTTCGCCAAGGAAGGCGCGGATGTCGCGGTGATGTATCTTCAGGAACACAAGGATGCCCAGGAGACGAAGCGCCTTGTCGAAGAAGCCGGCCGGAAGTGCCTGCTGATCTCCGGAGACGTTGGCGACTCCGCGTTTTGCGCTCAAGCCATACGCAGCGCTGTTGACCAATTGGGCCACCTGGAGATCCTGGTGAACAACGCCGCCGAGCAGCATGTGCAGCAGCGGCCTGAAGATATCACCGACGAACAACTGGAGCGCACCTTTCGCACTAACATATTCGCGTACTTCTATATGGTTCGTGAGAGCCTCAGGCACATGCAGGCGGGGGCGACAATCATCAACACGACTTCAGTTACCGCCTATCGCGGCAATCCGTCGCTACTGGATTATTCTTCAACCAAGGGCGCGATCGTCGCCTTCACCAGATCGCTTGCGTTAGCGCTGACGGACCGCCAGATACGCGTCAACGGCGTAGCGCCGGGTCCGATATGGACGCCGCTGATTCCGGCGACGTTTCCGGAGCAGAAGGTCGAAGGCTTCGGCGCCGATGCGCCCATGGGCAGACCGGGCCAGCCGGACGAAGTAGCACCGTGCTACGTGTTCCTGGCAAGCGATGATTCTTCCTACATGACGGGGCAGGTGCTGCATCCCAACGGCGGCTGGGTGATTAACGGTTAAGGTTCCCGTTGACGAACAATCGCCTTCTGAGCTGAGCCTTGATCAAGTTGCGCTCGATTGCGCTCACATCCGCGGCCGCGATGATCCTGCGTGTTTCTCGCAGGCGCTTTTCATAGGCGTCCAGAGCGGCTAGGATGTTTTGCTTGTTGGTAAGAAGAATGTCGCGCCACATCTCAACGTCGCCGCCGGAGATGCGGGTCATGTCCTTGAATCCGCCCGCAGCCGCGGCAAGATCATCATCCTTGGGCAACAACATCAGCGCTGCCGAAAGCAGGTGCGGCAGGTGGCTGATGCGAGCGACTACCTGGTCGTGGCGGGCAGGGGACATCTCGATGGTCTTCATGCCCAGCGACTTCCACAAACCGCTGGCTCGTCGGCGCAAGGTCGGCGGCGTTTTGGAACTTGGCGTGATGATGCATGTTGCGGCTGCAAAGAGATCGGCGCTGGCGTTGGCCACGCCGCGGACATCGCTGCCGGCCATCGGGTGGCTGCCGATGAATCGATCCTGGCCGATGAGCCTGTTGGCTGTCTTCACAACCGCCAGCTTGGTCGAGCCGACATCGGTCACCCACGCCGACTTTTTCAGCACCGGCGCCAATCGCCTGAGGTGATGCTCGAAGGTGCACACCGGCGTTGCCAGAATAACAAGATCGGTGCTTGGGGCTGCCTCTGCCGCGTCCAGGTGCGCGGAGTCGATCGCGCCTGCCTTGATGGCTGCGTTAAGACTGTCAAGACTTCTGCCCACGCCGGCGACGTGCACGTCCCGGCCGTGCAGGGCCTTCAGCGCCAGGCCGATTGAACCGCCCAGCAGCCCGACTCCGATGATGGTCACATGTTGGTGATGTCTGGCCATTTGCCCTAAGGTAAGGCCCAATGCAATGAGTAGTCAATGAGCGATTGCGTCACGGCCGCCCGCGTTTGCCCGACTTGAGAAACTCCCGCAGCAGTTCTTCTTCTCTGGCGTGCATTCTGGCGCCGCCGCGGATGGTATGATCCTCATATCCCATCAGGTGCAGCAGGCCGTGCGTGACGTAGAGGAGGATTTCGTACTGGACGTCCAGCCCGCGATCCTTCGCCTGCTTGGCCGCCACCGGCCCGCAGATGACCAACTGCGCCGAGATGCCGGGGGCCGCTTCGTCCTTGCCCATGTCAAAACTCAGAACGTCGGTCGGCCCGCGGTGGTCCAGCCACCGGCGGTTCATGCTCGCCATGTCGTCGCTATCTACAAACGCGATGTCCGCGCTTCCAATTCTCTCGCCTTCGCGACGTGAGATGAAATCCACCAGCTCGGCGATCCGCTTGCGAGGAACCCGCACAGCCTTCTGGCTTGAGGAAATCACTACTATCGGCTTGTGGTGTTTTGCGGCCATTACTTCACCCAGGGACAGGCCGGGTGGCCGCCGTGGAGGCAGCGCCAAACGAGGAACTCCGGCTGCATCATCACAATGGTGACGCCTTCGATCATGGCGTTGCCTGTGCTCATGCCTCACCTTTCGCGGTTGTCCAGGCCGTTGATGAGGCCACTGATCATCTTGGCGATGACCTCCAGTTCAGTTCGCAGCGTCTCATGCCGGGCATCGTCAGCAAACCCTCGCCGCCGGGCCACCTCAAGCAGGGGCACGCATTCCTGCGTCGAGCCCCGTGCAATCGTGAAGAAATTCCGACGATCCGCCTTGGTGAACCTGCCATTTCCTTCGGCGAGGTTCGTGGCAATGGACAAGGCGGCCCGATTCAGTTGGTCAACCAAGAAGTAGTAACCGCGCGGGAACTTCTCAGTCAATCGAGCGATTTGGTCGGCCAGATCAACCGCCTTCTGATAGACCTGCAAGTTTTCGAACATGAAGGCCATGTGAAACCCCAACGACTTGAGCAGGAGAACAGGAGATCAGGAGACCGCAGGTGAGCGGTCGTGTCGACAATAGCGCCTTGGCGCCATTGAAGGCTCTGCCTCTTTCAACTGTTCGCCTGTTCCACTGCTCACCTGCTCTATTGCCCCGCCTTTGGCGGGGCAATACGGGCGACAGGACTCGAACCTGTAACCTTCGGTTCCGTAGACCGATGCTCTATCCAATTGAGCTACGCCCGCAACTCTCGACCGGCCGGGGGGTAAGTGTAACGTCGTCAAACCGCCCGCGGAAGGCTTCGTCGCAGTAAGTCTACAAGCCGCGCCGCGGAAATGCAATCTCCTGATCGTTGTCATACCAAAGGTGCAATGTCCGGTCATATAGAAAGCGCCGCTGGAGGCTGTCTGGAGCGGGGGGGTAAGGGTGGATGACGGGACTTGAACCCGCGGCCCTCGGGACCACAACCCGATGCTCTGCCAACTGAGCTACATCCACCATGTCAGCCGATCCGGCCGATTTGGAAAGTCTAGCAGCCCCTGCGTCGGCTGTCAACGTCGGGATGCTCCTCGTGGATGAGCCATCGACAAGACAAATTATCCAGCATCTATCGAATGCAGACGCCCCCGCGGCATTGGTCTATGCGGGCCGCAGCGCCAGCTTGCCCAGGTAATGCGAATCGAGCGCACGATGAGCGTCGGCAGCCTGCTCAAGCTTGAATACCCTGGCCACATGCACGTCGAACGGTCCCGATTCGATCAGATGGTTCAGCTTCTCCAGCACATCATGATCGGGCATGCCGTCATAGCTGGTGACGTTAATGCCCGCATAGGACTGAGGTTCGGGCTCGACGCCGTTGGGGAAGGCCGCTCGCCCGCCTTGGCGCACGACAGAGAGCGCCTGCTCGGCGGCCTCGCCGCCGGCGGTAAGAAGGGCGGCGTCCACACCATCTGGCGCGAAGCTTTCGGCTGCGGCGACAATGTCGTCCTTGTGTCCGTCGATTACCGCATCCGCGCCAAGCCGGGTGGCCAGGGCAACGCCGTCATCGCCGGATGCCACCGCCAGCACGCGAGCGCGCATGCTCTTCGCCAGTTGCACGGCCAGGTGTCCCACGCCGCCGCTTGCCCCCAGAATCAGCACAGATTCGCCGGGCTTAAGGTTCATTGCGTCGTCAAGGCCGCGAAGGGCGGTTATTGCGTCGCAGGCAAGCACCCCCGCCTGCTCGATCGAGAGCTTGTCCGGCACAATGGCGGCGTTATCTTCTTTAATGACAGCGAATTGGGCGTAGAAGCCGCCCTTGGGATTCGCCAGGCTCATGCCGTACACCCGGTCGCCTTCCTTGAATCGGGTGACATTGCCGCCGACGTCTATGACGGTTCCGGCGCCATCCGTGCCCATGACATACGGGAATTTAGGCTGCCTTCCCATCATGCTTGCGAAGCCGCCTTCCCGCTCGAAAGGATCCCATGAGCCCACGCCTGCCGATTCCACATGAATCAGTATCTCATCCGGACCTGGTTGGGGAACGGGAAGCACCTGTAACGAAATGGCGTCGACGCCGCCGAAGTGATCGATAGCCGCTGCCTGCATTGTCTTCTGAATCGTGGCTCTCATTGTCATCCCCTTGTGGTTGGCTGATCTCTCGCCGCCGACTCTCGGCGAGAGCATCTGAGCAACTGAATTGTATGCGTGGCGAGGACATTGATTTGGAGCCTTGCTTCTGGACAGCATGCAGTCGGCTGACTTTTAGTAATGCACGCACACCAGCGACAAGCCCTGCGGCGGCGCGGTGGGACCGGCGTTGCGACGATCCAGTGACGAAAGTATCAGGTCGATCCTGTCGGCGTCCCAGTGGCCCCTGCCAATCTCGATTAACGTACCGACAATGTTGCGGACCATGTTGTAAAGAAAGCCATTGCCCTGCACCGTCACGTGTATCTCGTTGCCCTGTTCACTGACATCGCATCGCCAGATGGTGCGGACGGTGTTCTCGCGTTCCTCCGCCGATTGGGCAAGGCCCCGAAAGTCGTGTGTGCCAACCAGCCGCCTCGCCGCCTGGGCCATGCGAAGAGCGTCCAGCGGCCGCCAGTAATGGTAAACCTGGCGGGCCAACGCCACCGGCCGCGAAGCCGAAACGTAAATCCTGTAACGATAAGTCTTTCCGATAGCAGAGCGCGAGGCGTGAAACTGCTCGTTCACCTCCTGCGCCGAGAGGATTGATATGTCCGCGGGCAGGCGCGACACAATCGCCTTTCTCATGCCCTCAAGGGGAATCTCCAGCCGGTTGGTGTAGAAGTTGGCGCATTGGCCTTCGGCATGCACCCCGGCGTCGGTCCGCCCGGCGCCATGAATCGTCACCGGGTGTCGAACCACTCGAGACGCCGCCCGTTCGATGCGCTCCTGAACCGTGTCTATCCCGTCAGCCTGTCGTTGCCAGCCGTGATAGGCCCAGCCGTCGTAAGCCACTATCAGGCGGATGTTTCGCCTTGGTTGAGGTATGGAATCGTCCATGGCCACAGCATACCAAGCCGCCCGTGAGAAAAAACTCTTATTGGAACGAACCTTGCCCGTCTCTCGTAAATAGGAATATCTATGACGCCAGCCTGGGTTAAACCCCTGGACGTCCGGAGGAAAGACGCCTATGGCCCGCACCTATGAACGCATCATCCTCGACGTGGAGACGCAGAAGGATTTCTTCAGCAAGGGAGGGTCGCTGTACGATCCCGTCGCATCGCCTGCCGCCCTGGAGAACGTCTACCGCCTCTTCGACTGGGCCGGGCACGAGGAAATACCTGTCATGAGCACGGTTCTGCGTGTTCGCCGGCAGGACAAAAGCCCCCTGTCGGACAAAATGCATTGCCTGGACGAAACCGAAGGCGAGCAGAAGCTGCCGCGGACAATTCTTCCCAGCCGCATCAACATGGGCCTGCTGAACACCACCGACCTGCCCGGCGACATATTCACGCAGTACAGGCAGGTTATCTTCGAGAAGCGCGATATTGATATTTTCGCCCACGCGCGCGCGGAGCGGCTGATAACGGAATTGGAGCAGACAACCTTCGTTATATTTGGCGCCGGCATTGCCCACGGTATTTGCCAGGCCGCCATCGGCCTGCGCACCAGGGGTTTCAGCGTGATCGCCGCCGCGGATGCTATTCTGACCTTGAACGACCCGAAGGCGGAAATGGCCCGCATGCGGATGGAGGCCAAGGGCGTGATCTTCGCCCGCACAAAGGACATCCTGATTCCCACGCCGCGAAAGCGTCACCGGTTGGCGCATCGTACGGAAGAAACCCTCCGCCGCGGCCCCGCCCCGAGGTCATCACGCCGCTGATGCGACTGCGTCACGCCGGAGGGCAGCGATAGGGTTTCGCCTGCATACCAGGCGCGGCATTTGCCTGCCTATCATTCATCGTCCGTTCTTTGGAATGCGAGGATGAATGAACCTGTTCGTGACAGGCTGGAACCTGCCTCTGTCGCTGTCAGCCTCGGCCTTCGACGCGCTCAAGCTTACAGCTAAGGCGCACCCGCTTTTGGACATATGGGCCCCCTGGAGGCTTCATCGCGGCAAGGTTTTCGCCGCCGGCATTTGCACCGAGCGCGCGCTATGCGGACCCAGAGTCTATCTTGCCAAGGACGAAGACCAGGCCGTCTTCTTCGACGGCCTGCCTGTCGCCTCCGCCGGCGGTTTCGACGGCCACGATGCCAACAGTCTCAAGACCAGATGGGCATCCATCGACCGTGAGGTTCGCGGTCAGTTCGTGCTGGCCAGGGCCGACTTCACCGCTCAGACGCTCGAAGTAGTCACCGACTGGCTGGGAATGCTGCAAGTGTACTGGTTAAGCAGAGACGGCTGGTGGATGGTAAGCAACAGCGCCGGTCTTCTGTCGCAGGCGGCGGGCGTATGCGAGCTTGATCCTCTGGGCGTGGGCATGTACCTGACCATGAACCGGCCTTGGGACGATCGCACGCTGTACAAGGAAATCCATGTCATTCCCGGCGGCCGGCGGTTGCTCTGGAGCGATGACGAGGTGCAGATTTCGTCCTATCATTCGCCCGAACATCTGCTGACCAAGCGTCAACGTCGCTTGGGCAAGTTCGACATTGCCGCCCTGGCGCGCGACCTTGCCGATCCGTGCGTCCGGATATCGCGCCACCTGCCAATTCGCTGCCCGATCACCGGCGGGCGCGACTCACGCGTGCTTACGGCCATTCTGCTTAAGAACGACATACCCGCCAGGTACATCACCGAAGGCGAGCCGGGCAGCGCCGATGTCGAGATCGCCAGGCTGATCGCCGCCCAATACGGGCTGGATCACGATCTTGTAACCAAGAACTCCTCGGCAGTGCTTGAGCAGTGGGATGAATGCTCAAACCGCATCGTGCGGCGGTGCGACGGAATGGTCAGCATCTGGCAGATTGCCGATGTGATGGACTCGCCGGTGGGTGTGTACGAAACGCTACTGTCCGGACTCGGCGGCGAAGTCGCCAGGGGCTACTATTACACCCCGCTGGACGCCATGACACAACTTAGCGTTGACGACGTGGTGGATCGACTGGCCGTTTCGAACTACGAAGGTCTGGTTGACGCGGATCTGACCGCCGAAGTCGCCCGGCACACGCGGGAGTATATTGGCAATGTCTTCGATATGGGCCACCGCGGCGTTGACGCCATAGACATATTCTACCTGTACGAGCCCATGCGCAGATGGGGCGGCACGAACATGAGAAAGGCTGCCTGGCGAAGCGACACGTTCATCCCCATGATGGACCTGCCATTCATCGAGGCGGCCTTCTCGATGCCCGCTCGCTACCGCTGCTGTCATGCGCTTCACAAGGAGCTTCTGCGGGTGCTGGAGCCCCGCTTGCTGGACGTTCCGCTGGACAGGGGAAGCTGGCCCAGAGACTGGCCCCTGGCCAACCTTCTGCAATGGGCAGGCCAAAAAGCGGTGGTCAGAGCCCGCCTGCCCCGCCGCCGAAGACATAAGTGGCGTCAGCCCGTCTTCGACCACGAAGCGTGGGTCAACGCCCGCATGGAATGGATGCGAAACGTGTGCCTGTCTAGAAAGAACAGCCCCCTGTGGCAGTTCATCAACAGGCCGAAGCTCGAAGAGCTTCTGACCGGATCTAAGTGGACCGCCAACAAGGGAATGATGTTTGGCGCCTTTCTGGCTGCGACGCTGTTTCTGTTCGAGTCGAAATTATCCACAGCCCGCGGTTTTGCCGCTGCCTGAACGTGCATACCATTCCGTATCAGTTCGTGCTGTTCAAGAATCAGGCGATGTGGCTAATGATCAGCGCCCGCGCCTGCCGATAGGGGAAAGGGGAGCGGAATACGCTCCATACAGGCGCATCATGAGAATATTCAGGCAAGTCGTTCTGGGAGCTGCCGAGATCTTCACGCTGGCTGTTGGACTGGCGATGATCTATCTGGCTGCAAGCATCATACTTTAGCCTGGCCGCTGTGTGGGATCGACTACAGCTGCACCTGTCGAACCTTCACGAACTGGCCCGTCCTGACTGATTCCTTGGCCCCCAGGCATGCGTAAACCGACTGAAGGCCCACGGCAATGGGGCAGGGACCTTCGCCTGAGCCTTTAATCAGTCCTTCAAACGCAAACGCAAGCTCCGTGTCGCCGCCGAAGTGGGCCATGCCCTCGCCCGCCTTGATAGTGTCGGTAAAGGGCTGATGGTGTCTGACGTGCGTGACCTGGTTCTTGTACCAGTCGAAAGAGACTGTTCCGTCATATCCACTGACGATCGCGCCTCTGGCGGCGGCGTCGCGCCGGGCGAAGAACACCTGCGAGTAGACTCCGTGCGAGCCATTTGCGAATTCGAACAACGCGCTTGAGCAATCCTCGTTCGTGCCGGTTTGGGCGTTTCCACAGTCCACGCTGAAGACGCATGGATGATCCTGTGGAAATGCCGTGCCGCTTTTGGCCCGGTTTCGGGGACTTTCGTTGCAGGACGCCTGTTCTGCGCACTCGCTGCACTTGAGGCCGGAGGGCTTCTGGCCGCCCATGACCTTTCCAAAGTTGGCCATGGCGCCGATCCTGACAATGGGCGAGCCCATCAGATAGCTGATGTAATCGAGGTCGTGCGTGGCCTTCTGCAGAAACAGCCCCTGCGTGATGGCGTAGTTGCGATACTCCTCCTGCCAGTAAACCGCGCCGTAGGCAACATAATTCACGGCGTGAACGTGTTGTGGGCTGCCGACAGCGCCTTCTTCAATCAGTTGCCTGGCCAGACGGCACAATGGCGAAACTCGCAGCGGAAAGCTCACTATCACTCGGCAACGGCTGTTGGTGAATGCCTTCTCGAGCGACAATGCCTGATCCATGTTGATGGCGACGGGCTTTTCCAGGAACAGCGGGATATCGTATTTCGCGGCCTGGGCGGCAATATCGGCGTGCATGTGGCAGCGAGTGCCGATCATCAAACCGTCAAGCCGGCCGTGGCGCACCATTTCGTCAAGCGAGCTGTAAAACTTCGCGTCCTTCTTGTCGCGCTCGACGAGGCGATCCCTTGCGCCGGCTTCATTCGGGTCTACAATGCCCGCAACGCGAAAATCCAACAGAGGATCCTTCGCCCATCCCGCGATCAGCGAGGAACTGCGAAGACCGAAGCCCACTATGCCAAGCCGAATACTCATGTCACCTCTCCATTATGGAAACGGGGATTGTACCGAATTACGTGCAAAACACCCGGAAAAATAACTCCCCTTTGTTACCGCAGCTGCCACTTGCGGCGAAGCAGCCACTCGCTGGTCAGCAGCAGGCCGCAAAGCGTGAATAGGACAGGGAAGCTGTACATGCGGTAGGTCTTGGCGCCGCCGACGGCGGGGGAGAGAGTTCGCCGGCGGTCGATCAAAACGTCCACCAACTCGGGCATCTGCGAGATGTCGGCGTATCTGCCGCCGGTCCGGCTGGACAGGTTGCGAAGAAGCGAATCGTTGCGGGCGAGCGAATCCATCTCGGCGCTCTGTGCAGCGACGTGCAGCGGCATCTCGTCAGAGGCGATTACATCGCCTTTTTCGCCCAGAACCGTCACCGCGATCATATGGCGGCCCTGCGTGGGGGGGCTCCAGTCCACGGGCATGTCGCACTTGTACAAGTCAGTTGACCCGGCGAGCGCCATCTTGATTCGCTGCCTCGACTCGCCATCGGGTGCGATGATGGCTGCGGATATCTCGGCGCCGGCGGAAGCCTGGGCGTCGATTCCGCGAAGCTGCGCTCGAACTGTAAGAGTCCGGCCCTGGGCCACCTGCGGGCCCGCCGGCCTGACTATCACTGATGGGTGAGCATCCGCGCCCTGCTTGACGTCCGCCAGATATCGCATCATCTGGCCCCAGAATCGCTCGTATGGACCCTGCTGGGCCTCGGCAGCAAGCGGCAAACGCCACAGCCAGGTTGTGTCCGCCGTAAACGCAGCCGAGCGACCCTTTCCGTAAAAGCCGGTCGCCAGCACCACAAGAGGTCCAAACTCGTTGCGCCGGTTGCTGTTCACGGCCAAAACCGACGCCATCGGCTTGGGTTTCACCACCGTGACGCATCCGCGCAGTTCCGGCAGCTTGGGCAGATCCGCCGAGGGGCTCTGGTTTCCGGGCCCGCCGAAGTAACCGGCGATACCGTCAAATATGGGGTGCTCTCTTCCCTCCGCCGTCAGGATCGGAGCAAACGGTGTTCCCTCCTGGGGCTGAGACCTGGGGCCAACAATTACCGGCAGCACCTCTTCAAGCGGCGTTTCGGCGTAACCGCCCGGGCCGAAACTGTTATGCCCGCCGATCATCAACAACCCGCCGCCGTCGAGGACGAAGTCCTTTATTCGATTAAGCTGCTCGGGCGTCCAATAGGCCGCATCCAGATCGCCGATCACCAGCACGTCGAACAGGTCAAAGTCTTCCTTGCCGGCGGGCAGCCCCGAAAGCGTCTTGTTGTTGATGCCGCCATAGGCGCTGAACTCGCTTTCGCGAACCCGAACAAGCGACATGAACTGGATGTTAGGATCCGTCGCCAGCGTCCGCATCAGGAACTTGTACTCTGATCGGATAGTCCCCTCCACGTACAGCACCCGCAGCCGGGGTTCGGAGACAAGCACGTGCAGGTGGGCCGAGTTATCCTCCAGCGCGGTCTCGCCTTCCAGCGGCGACAGGTCCAGCCTGAGGCGTCGGATGTCCGCCCCGCGCGAGGCATTTGCCTGTCGTGGCGTCCACTTCAGCTCGACGCTCGTTTGTGTCTTGTCGCCGTCGATAACGACCGGCGCAGTCGCCACAAGGCGATCTTCCTCGAAGAGCTGTAATTCTGTTCTTGCGTTAGCAGCGCCGCGTGCGTTAACGCGGACTGTTATATCCGTCGCGTTGTTCTTCATAGCCTCGAACGGCGCATCAACCGCAAGTATGCCTGTGTTGCACTTGCCCAGTCTGGCGGCGTCCGCCGAGCCGACGCCAAGTGCGAACACAGGCGCGCCCACGGCTGCGTTAACCGACTTCGAGACATTCTCAATCCCGTCGCTGAGCAGCAAAACGCCCGCGACATCACCAAGCGTTCGACCATGGAGGGCGGTTTCCAATGCCAGCAGGATGTTTGTTCTGTCTGCGTCCTCTGCGTCGGGCGAAAGGGACTGGGCGTCCTGAACGCCGGCCAATTCCGTAGTCGTGCCTGCAAAACGCAGCACCACGGGACGAAAGTGTTCTTCAAGCCTTCCCTGCTGCGAGATCAGCATCGCGGCTGCCTGATCAAGCCGGCTTGTGCCCCCTGGTCCGTCGGCAACAGACATCGACCGGCTGGCGTCGATCAGCACGGGCAGCACCGGGCGGGCATCGATGAACGGTGGAACCATCTGCACGACCGGCTTGAACATGATTAGCAGAATGGCCCCGACTGCCGCGGTGCGAAGCAGCATCAGCACGGTGATTCTTCGCCATTTCAGGCGGCGGTACGCCCACGAGTAGAATATGCCGACCGCAAGCAGAACCTGAAGGCCAACCGCCGCCACCCACCACGAAGCGTCAAGCCTTCCGCGAGCGAAGCAGATTATCACCGTTGGAATCGCGGCAGCGAAACACGTCGCAGCCCTCGCCCATTTGAGCCTAAGCGCCGCCCACGCGCTACAGCAAAGCAGCGCCAGAGACACGGCGCACATCGCCGCCGTCAGCAGGGCCGCACTATCCACGCCCTGAAACTGGAGAATCACCCGCTCCATGTCATGTTCAATCTAGAAGCGGGCGACTGGTTTCGCAAGGGATGCCGGCGGATTATCCAGCGGCATGGTTCGCAAAGTGTTCAATGTGGCCGTAAAGACCGCCCATGCCCTCGCCGGGCAGAGCCGAAGGAGGCGCAGCCCGCAGCGCAGCAGCATGCCCAGAATGACCGGAACTATGGGCAGATGCGAGTGCTTGCGGAAGAACAACACGCGCGACTTGCTGGTGATGCGGTCGCGCCGCGCGAACGCCTCGAAACTGGCGCCTTCCTTGTGGCGGATGATCGAATCCTGCGCCACCGCCAGACGCCACCCGGCGTTCCTCAGGCGAACGCACAGGTCAACATCCTCCCAATAGAGGAAGAACCACTCGTCGAACAGGCCAACAGATTGAAGCGCCCGCGAGCGAAGCATCATGCTTGCGCCGGTGATGAAGTCGAGGCGTCCTTTACGATGCACGTGCCTGCTGATCCCCAACAGGTAATGCACCCTGCCCCCGCCCCAGGCCAGGAGCTTTCGCCCATCTCCGGAAAGCACCACGCTTCCAACAGCGCCCAGACCGGGATCGTTTCGCATTCGCGTTAACAGCGCCTGCAATGCGCCGCTCTCGCAGACGGCGTCGTTGTTGATCAGCCAGATGAATTCGACATCGTGCATCAGCATCGACATGGCAAGGTTATTGCCCGCGGCGAACCC
>JAAYCO010000041.1 GCA_012729725.1 Planctomycetota bacterium | reverse complement strand
GCTATGGTTTCTGCAGGTCCGATCCGCGGCTGGCATTGTTCGCATCCTGTATTATGCTGTATTATGCATGATACTTATTAGTCCGTCAAGCCAAAACGCTGGAGGACCAACAATCTTCGCGCAGCGAAACCCCGCCCGGTTTGGTTCCCATTGCACTAACCAAGCGCAACCAGTCCAACGCGAAAAGCCCCGCATGGGAATGCGGGGACCTGACTCTACGTCGCGGAGCGACACCTCGCCGTTGTATTTTGTTTTTTGTGCGATAGTCACGATGCGAACCAAACAGCAAACGGCGAGGATTCGCTGCGCGATAGCAGTCAGGTCCCCGCATTGCCATGCGGGGCTTCGAGCGTCGTGCTGGTTTCGGTTGATGGGTGATATTCGAACAACAAACGGCGAGGTGTCGCTTCGCGACTAAATTCAGGTCCCCGCATTGCCATGCGGGGCTTCGTGCGTCGTGCTGGTTTCGGTTACCAGTCCTACGGCAGGAACTTGTCGGTTTGTTTGAGTTTGCGGGGCAGGTATTCTCTGGCCACGTAATCCAGGCCGTGTTTGGCCAGCGCCTGCTGCTCGACGCGGACGGACAGGCCCAGCATCTTCGATATCGCATGCTGCCATTGCGCATGGTGGCGGATGAACGGGTCGTTCTTCATGGCGTCCATGGCGCGTTTGCGGTCCACATCCTTGAGGGGGTGCGTCGGCAGGCCGAACTCCTTGATGTCCTCTGGCGTTACGCCAAGGAACCGCGCCTGCGGCACGCAGAAGTATTCGTTAAGGTGGGCGGCGTTGCCCGAGCCTACTTTCAGCGTTCGATAGATATTGAAATAGCCGTATGGATCGCCGTCGGTGAAGACATACACCGGCATGTCGTACTGGTCGCTCAGGCGGCGGATGAATCGTCTGCACGCCCTGCTGGGCACGCCGCCCATCGACACCAGAATGCAGTGGTGCTTGTCGAAGAAGTCTTCCTCGACAAGCCGCTCGAACATGCCCTTGGTCTCGATGGCGAGTATGAATTTCGCCTTCGTTTTGAATTGCAGTTCCTCGACCACCGTCGGCACGCTGTACGCCCCGCTGCCGAATCGCGTGCAGTCGATCTCGATCTTCTTTCCGCTGCGGCGGTCAGTGTCTACCACGACAAGCTCGCCGGCGACCTCGCCCCCGTGCTCGTCGGCGCGAAAGTTCATCTGTTCGCGGTTGAAACCCAGCAGCGCCTCGACATCGTCCATGACGGTGTCGCTTTCTTCCTGCTGGGTGAAGGCGGCAGGGCCCCAGTTATAGGCCTGGTAGTAGGCCTCTCGCTTTGTCGAATGCCTTCCGGTGCGTATCAGCTCGCGGCTCATCGAGAGCATCTTGAGCGTCTGGGCGAACGTCTTGACCGTTCCGACGGCCATGGTTCGGACCTTGTTCCTGCCGCTCAACTGAAAGAACCCGCTGGATGGCTTGTACTTCACGTTCGCCAGCGAGCGAATGGGCAGGCGCATCTGCGGCTTCTGCAGGCGGCGAATACGGTCGTACACCCCGCGGGCCTCGGCCGATATCTTCTCCAGGACGCCAACGGATTTAAGGCTGTCGGTTTTCTTCGGCATGATGAAAGCCCGTTGTTGATGGTTGCAGGCGAAATGCGTCAGGCTATCGGATCGATTGCGTACTGACGCACCGGCACGGCGTCGGCAAGGCCCAGCGACTCCATGCCGGCGTTCATCTGGTTCACTATTGCCTGTCGCGCGATGACGGTGCATCCGCTTTCGAGAAGGCGCTGCTCTATTTCACCGGCGACCAGTCTTCCGGTTGAACGAGAGACATCCCACACGCGGCAGGTCAGGTTGACCAGCCAGTTCTTGTCCCAGCTTGTCATCCTTCCGCCGTCGTGCCGAACATGAAGGCGGCGGCGTTTTGAGCATCTATCGACATGCGACTGCTCCAGCGAGCAGGCGCTCTTTTCGAGCCCGACCCGGCGCAGGACCCTCAGCGACATTTCCAGCACGGCGGCGCTCGACACGCACCGGCTGTGACGGTGCTGAAGATAGAACTCCACCGCCGTGGCAAGCGCGACGGCGTCTTTGTACTTTCTGCGTTGCGGCGCCAGAACGCGCCACAGGACGGAGGCCAGCTTGCGGACGTCGAAGTCCTCGCTGCTTCCGTCACGCTTGAGAACCATTATGCCCTCTGGCACTACTTGGGCTCCTTGGCATCATCGCCAAACAGGCTTGGCAGGGCGGTTTCCTCGCCGCCGGTGGTGCTTTCTATCTTCTTCGCCTCGTCGATCAGCTCGCCTACGTCCTGGAACTGCCGGTACACGCTGGCGAACCTTACATATGCAATCTTGTCCACATCTTTAAGCCGCCTGGCGACGGCGTCTCCGATGAAGGTCGAAGGCACCGCCCTGTCGAACTGCGCCTCGATGTCTTCCTCGACGGCGTCCACAACGGCGCGAATCTCTTCGTCACCGACGGGGCGCTTGTAACACGCCTTCTGCAGCCCCTCGATGATCTTCTGACGGTCGTAGGGAACCCGCGAACCGTCTTTTTTTATCACACGAAGACGGGCGCTTTCCTCGGGACGTTCAAAGGTGTAGTAACGCCGCCCGCACGCAAGACAACTCCTTCTGCGTCGGGTGGCCTTCCCACCGTCGATCGGCCGGGTGTCTATGACCTTATCGTTGTCCTGACCGCACCAAGGACATTGCATTGCTGTCCCTTTTTAGGCCTCGCCCTGCTACATATAGAGACGATACTTACTCTACTACACAATATGTAGTACGTCAAGGGTTTATGGTGGATCAGAAAAGGTGTGGATAAACGCTTCACATGTTGTCGAAGCGCCTGCCCTGCTGCTGCTGAATCCGCGTAGCCTTCTGGAGGAACCTCTTCTCCGAGCTGCTGAGGCTTGCCAGACCGTCACGGTGAACCTTCTGGAGAATGCGGTCCACCTCTTCCTGCATCTTCTGGTCTTTCCTGAGTTTGCGTTGCCACCTGCCCCGCGAGGGCCGGGTGGTGTCGATGTTGAAACGGTCGAGGATGCTCTGCTTCCACAGCCAGAAGGCGGCCATGATCGCCCCGCCGAGGTGCGCCACGTCGCTCATCACCCGGTAGGCGGTTCCCCCGGCGACTGCGCCAAGCACCTGGAGGATCATGACACCAAAGATGATTACGGCCGCCAGGCGTATCGGCACCGGGAAGAACAGGAACAGGATTCTGAAATGCGGCATCAGCACCGCAGCCGCCAGCAATATTCCGTAAACCCCGCCGCTGGCCCCGATGATGGGCAGATCGCCCGGCAAACTGGTCGCCGCCCCGATTGCCGCATAAAGCACTCCGGCGAACACTCCGCACGAAAGGTAGAACCACAGGAATTTCCGCGGCCCCCACTCTCGCTCAAGCGGCGTTCCAAGCAGGTACAGGCCCAGCATGTTCAGAGCGATGTGCCACGCGTCGGCATGCAGAAACTGGAACGTCGCGTACCGCCAGATCTGCCACCAGGCGTTGACAGTGACGCCGAGAAGACTGGTCATCTGGTTCTGCCTGTCGGCGAAGATCTGTGCGACAAAGACGCCAAGGTTGATCATCAGCAGCCATTTGACTGCCGACGAAGGCCTTGGCAGCATGCCGCCGCCCCATCGCGCGGTTCCACCGTTACGCCAGTAATGCCGATTGAAAAGTCCCATTGCCGGTTGCGTGTCTCTTGCCAAGGCAGTATAGCGCGCCGGATACCACCGGCACAGACCCGATTATAGGTGCATCGGCGTTCATCGCAATGCCCGCCGGCAGTTTTGCTTGTTCAATCGCGCACCGTGGGTACACTAGCGACGTATTCTCTTGAAGGAGCATTATTTCCGTGAAGCATAAGCGAGTAGCCCTGCTGGGTTCAACCGGCAGCATCGGCAAGCAGGCGCTGGACGTCATATCGGCCAACCCGCACCTGCGCGTCTGCGCGCTTGCGGCGGGCGGCAACGCAGCGCTGCTGGCAGAGCAGGCCCGCCGGTTCGAGCCCGAATACGTGGCGATTGCCGACGAGTCGCGCCAGGCCGAGCTGCGCGACGAGCTGCCAAAGCAGACCAGGCTTCTGGCGGGCCACAACGCAATGACCGAGCTGGTGCGCCTTGCGCGGGCGGATGTCGTGCTTAGCGGGGTAGTCGGCTCGGCTGGGCTTGAACCAACGCTGGCGGCGATAGAGTGCGGATCGACCCTCGCCATCGCCAATAAAGAAACGCTCGTCGTTGGCGGCGCAATCGTCATGCCCGCCGCCCGGAAGGCCGGCGTTGCGATAATGCCCGTCGATAGCGAGCATTCCGCAATTTTCCAATGCCTTCAGGGCCACCGGCGGGAAGAGGTCGCCCGCGTCGTCATCACCGCCTCGGGCGGGGCGCTGAGGGACTGGACCGAGGACAACGCCTCGAACGCCTGCGTTGAAGATGCGCTGAACCACCCGACGTGGGCAATGGGCAGAAAAATAACCATCGACTCGGCGACCATGATGAACAAGGCCCTCGAAATCATCGAGGCGCACTGGCTGTTTGATCTCCCTGCCGAGAGGATCGGCGTGGTGCAGCACCCGCAGTCGATAGTTCATTCGTACGTCGAGTTTCATGACGGCTCGGTTATCGCCCAGATGGGCATGCCCGACATGACAACCCCCATAGCCTACGCGCTGAGCTGGCCCCAGAGGTTTAATCGGTCGATAGCGCCTTTGGATCTGGCGACGGTCGGCTCGTTGACGTTCCAGCGTCCCCAGGCAAGATTCCAACGGGCGGTTAATCTTGGTTTTGAAGTCATACGCAGGGGCGCTCACGCCGGCGCGGTGCTCAACGGCGCGAACGACGAAGCGGTGCAAGCCTTCATAAACGGCTCGATTCGACTGGGGGGCATTGTCGAATTGGTCGAAGATATACTTTGTAAGTCGCCATGGGGCGAATCGGTAACTCTCGAATCGTTGGCGGCGGCGG
Source organism: Planctomycetota bacterium (assembly GCA_012729725.1). GTDB lineage: Bacteria > Planctomycetota > Phycisphaerae > SM23-33 > SM23-33 > JAAYCO01. The sequence goes on along the minus strand of JAAYCO010000041.1, from coordinate 3,379 downwards.
AGGAATGGGCCAAAGAGCAGGTCCGGCAGACGCTGGGCGAAAGCTCTGGGCTATCCGCCAAACCAAACCCTGAATTGAGGATTTAATGGAACTTCTTGCGTTTGAAGCCGGCGAATTGCTCGGCCATTGGGTTCTGCCGATACTCGGCTTTCTGATCGGCCTGGGCCTTGTTGTATTCGTGCATGAGCTGGGGCATTTTCTTGTCGCCAAGCTTGTGGGCATAAAGGTGGAGCGATTCGCCATCGGAATGGGGCCAAGGCTGACGGGCTTCACCAAAGGCGAGACGGAGTACTGCATAAACATCCTGCCCATTGGCGGGTACGTCAAGATGACCGGGCAGGACGACTTTGCGCCAAACCCCGATCAGGCGCCCACCGACGGTGACGACAAGCCGCAGGAGATTACGCCGGCGACCGATCCGCGCGCGTTCCAGAACAAGAGCGTGGGCGCTCGGTTTGCGGTTATCTCCGCGGGCGTCATCATGAACCTGATCTTTGCCGCACTGCTGTTCGTGATTATCGGCATGATCGGCAAGAAGTACCCGGCCCCGGTTATCGGGGACGTTGTCGCAGGCTCGCCGGCATCCTCGGCCCAAATCACCTGGGACGAGCCTGTGGATTCGCAAAAAACCACCGTCGGCCTGACCGGCGGCGACCGCATCACCCGCATCGAAGGCGATTCGCTGTGGATGAAGCTGGTGGACAACAACGTCTATAGTTTCAGCAAGCTTTCAATGGTGGCGCTGCTGGCGAACAACGGCGACATCTACACCATGTCGGTTGAGCGCGAAGTTGACGGCAAGCTGCGCCACGGCAAAGCGCTTGTCGGCGTGACAAGCACCGAAAGCAACATCGGCACGATGCGCAAGGGGTTCGGCATCTTCTCGGCGATGAAGCCGGTAATCGGGCAACTGGACGGAATGCAGTTGGACATCGCCCCGTTCAAAACCGGCCAGCGGATCACAAAGGTCGGCCAGACCACCATCGGCAACTGGTGGGATGTTGACGCCTTCAGGAAAGAACTCACTCACCTGCCCGTCGAAGTTACGGTCGCCGATGCCGAAGGCAAACTGTCGGTGCATTCCGTCAAGCCGTCGTTGACGCCGGCGGCGGATCGAACCGTGCTCTATCTTGCAGACGGCAGGGCCATAGAGGCCCTTCGGGTCAAGCCCAAGGATGACATTGTCACGGTGACGGACAAGCAAGGCGCGGAGCATGAATTCCCGGCGCAGGATGTCGTGCGGCGCTCGGATGAGCAGCTTGACCTGCTTGGTTTGTCGCCGCGAGTTCGTGCGGTGACGGTTGTTGACGGATCGCCGGCGCGCAAGGCGGGCATCCGGCCGGGCGATATCATCCTCCAGTACGGCGAGGTGCAGAATCCTTCGCCGCGCCGTCTTGTCGAGCTGACCAAGAGCACCGGCGGGCAGGAGATCAGCATCTCGGTGCTTCGCAACGGCGAAACGCTGTCAATGACGGTTGTTCCCCGCGTGAAGGATGGGCGGGCGCAGATAGGCATCGGCCCCGGGGGCGATCTTGAGCATCTCGTTCCGGCGGACATACGTCCCGGCAGCCCGGCAGCCGCTGCGGGCATTTTGCCAGGCTGGACAATCAAATCTGTTAACGACACGCCCGTGGAAACATGGGCTGATCTGTACGTCGCGCTTGCTCAGAACGCCGGCAAGAAGGTGCGAATCGAAAGCAGCATGGAAGGCGTTACGCGATCAGCGGACATCGAGCTGACCCCAGAGGCTTTCGACCCGAAGCTCTACACGTTTTCGCTTTTTGACAACTTCGCGTTCGAGATGCTCGACCAGACCATCGTGCTGCGCAACCCGATAAAGGCTGTGCACTGGGGCATTGGGCAGACGTGGGAATTCCTCATCACCAACTACGCCAGCCTCAAGCAGTTGATCAGCGGCGAGGTTGGCGCAAAAGAGGTGACCGGCCCGTTGGGCATAGGCAGCTACGCAGTGATGGCGGGCAGAAAAGGCCCGCTTGAGCTGGCGCACTTCATGGCGTTCATTTCGGTGGCGCTGGCGGTGATGAACTTCCTGCCTATACCGGTTGTTGACGGCGGGCATGCGGTCTTCCTGCTGATTGAGAAGCTTCGAGGCCGGCCGCTGGCTGCGAAGACAGTTTGGGCGGTTCAGGTGGCGGGCCTTGTTCTGCTGGGCCTGCTGCTTGTGATGGCGACGTGGAACGACATCGTCAAACTTGTGACGGGCACGCTATAAAGTCTCTAAGGAGACCTAACATGCAGAAATACGTTTGCGACGTGTGCGGCTGGATCTACGACCCGCAAAAAGGCGACCCCGATAACGGCGTTGATCCGGGCACGGCCTTCGAAGATGTTCCGGACGACTGGGTATGCCCCGAATGCGGGGCGGGAAAGGATCAGTTCTCCCCGGTATAGCAGTTCCGGGGGCGCTGCCTGATGCCCCAAAAGTCTCTACAACCGACTGACGAAGAGGTTGACCTGGCCCTCGCGGCGGAGCTTCAGGCTGCTCTTCTTCCGCGCGAGTGTCCCAGCGATTGCCCGCACCAGCGTGCGGCTGCGCGCAATCGAATGTCCAACACGATCGGCGGCGATTTCTACGATTTCATCCGCCTTAACCAGGACCAGGTTGCTATCGTCATTGGCGACGTCGCCGGGCACGGCGTCAGGTCGTCGCTGATCATGGCTCAGATTATGGGCTTCATGCGATCTTCCAGCGGCATTCTCAGCAGGCCGGGGCAGATCATCAAGGGCGTCAACCGCATGCTGATGGACCTGGGCGAGAGAACCGGGCTGGTATTGCCATGCTCGATGTTCTACGGCGTTATTGACGCGCCGACCGGCATGGGCGTGTTCGTCAACGCCGGGCATCCGCGCCCATGGGTGCTGGACAGGTCTGGCGGCCCGGTCTTCACCATCAGCCCGCACAGCATCATGCTGGGGATCGACGATTTCGAGCCCAAAGAGGCGTGCCTGACATTCGAGCCTTCACAGCGGCTGATTCTTTATACAGACGGCATGACTGACGCCACAAATCCGGCCGGCGAGCATTTTGGCGAACAGCGCCTGCTCGATGCGGTGCGGACGCACGATAGTTCCCCGCCCGATGCGGCGGCGGACGGCGTTTTCGCCATTGTCGAATCGTTTCGGGCAGGGGCCAAGGCGATCGACGACGAAACCATCGTGATCATCGACAGGGTCTAAGCACTGTGCAATAAAGATTGCACAGTGCTAGAGCAGGCGAAAAGGTGAACAGGTGAGCAGGTGAAAGAACCCCAGACAGACTCTGCTGCCGATCGTCGCTACGGCTCGCCTGCGGTCTCCTGGCCCTGAGGGAGCGCAGCGAATCGAGGGGCGTTCACCTGTTCCACTGTTCAGTTTTTTT
>JAAYCO010000228.1 GCA_012729725.1 Planctomycetota bacterium | reverse complement strand
GAGCGGAGCGACACCTTGCTGTTGTATTTGTTTTTTGTGCGGCAGTCCCAACGCGAATCAAACAGCAAACGGCGAGGATTCGCTGCGCGATAGCATCAGGTCCCCGCATTGCCATGCGGGGCTTCGTCCGTCGCGCTGGTTTCGGTTGTTGGTGGTATTCGAACAACAAACGGCGAGGTGTCGCTCCGCGACAAAATTCAGGTCCCCGCATTGCCATGCGGGGCTTCGGGCGTTGTGATGGTTTTGTTGATGGATGTAATGCGGGCGATTTGACGGTTGTGCCATTTGCCCAACAAGGCCAGCGAGGCGGCAGCGCCAAGCAGGGCCATGAACATGTCCGTTTGGGCGTCCCACGGATCGCCCTGGCTGCCGAGGAAACTCTCGGCCAGGTCGCCGCCGCAGATGACTGCGTACTGCCACTCGAGCATCTCGTAAGCGGCGCTGATCGCAACCGCAATCGATATGCAGATGAAGAACAACCACTTGCCCGGCTTGAGCCCGCCGGTGCGGATCAACAACTCACGCGCGAACATCGCGGGGATGACACCCTGAAACACATGGCCCAGCCGGTCGAAATGGTTCCGCGAAAGATCAAACGCGTCGCGCACCCAGAAACCTATTGGAACTTCTGCATAGGTCCAGTGGCCGCCGGTGGCCAGAATCAGCGAGAACACCCACGCCAGCGCGTAGGCGAGCGTAGTGAACTCAAACCGCCGATACGCGGCAGCCATCAGCGCCACGCCGATGATGACGGGGAACGTCTCCATCACCCACGTGAACCGCTCCTTTGGCTGATACCCGCTCCAGGCCATGGCCGCGACCAGGCTCGCCAGCAGAACCGCATGCACCATTCGCTTGTTCATGCATGTTTTCTACCAGGAATTCCCCCAAAAAGCCAGTGACGCGAGCCCAACGCCCGCGTCACCGAGAACAACCTGCAATCAAGGGGCCGGGCGAGGCGCCCGGTCGTCGGTTTCATCCGGCCTTGATTTCTATCTTTTTCGTCTGTGCGGCAGAGGCGCGCGGCAGCCGAAGCGTAAGCAGACCATCGGCAACCTTCGCCTGGATGTTGTCCCTATCCACCTCGTCACTGAGCGCGAACGCCCGGAAGTACTCCGAACCCACAAAGCCTACATATGTAGGTACATATTCTTCGGGAACCTGCACGTCCTCCCCGTCGGCCCAGATGGTGAGAACGCCTTTGTCCACGCGAACGTCAACCTTGTCCTTGTCGGCGCCGGGAATTTCGACGGTAAGCACGACGGCGCCATCTTCTTCCTCGTGAATGTCAACAAGCGGCGGAACCGCCTTGTCGCTGGGGTTCGGCGCTGACGGCGTGACCTTGATTCTGATGTCCTGGTTATCACTCATGATGTCGCCTCCTTCCTAACCCACGCGGATCTGCCGTGGTTTCGCCGCCTCGCTCTTGGGCAGGCGGATGCTGAGAATGCCGTTCTTGAGGTTCGCCACAACCTTGTCAGGGTCCACCTTGTCGGGCAGGACGACGGTTCTGCTGAAGTCTCCAGTGCCGCGTTCGCGCCGCTGGAATCGAACCTTCTCTTCGTCCACGTTCGGGACCTTCCGGCCGCGGATCATCAGCGTGTCGCCCGTGATGGAGATCTCCAGGTCTTCACGCTTCACGCCCGCAACCTCGCATTGAACCAGCAGGTCGTCATTGCCGTTGAGCACGTTCACCGGCGGATAAACTCCCCCGCCGATGCTCCTGGCTTCGGGCAGACCCCTTCCCATCAGACGTTCAAGCTCGCGCTGCATCTGCCGCAGCCCCGCCCATGGATCCAAACTGTTAGGCCATCTGAATACGGGCATTTTTCTTCTCCTTCCGGCGATTAGACGTCTCGCCAAAATGGAATGTGCAACTGGGATACCAAACTCGCAAGTCACTGGATATCAAGTGTTTGCAGTGATCACGAGAATTCCCAGGCATGCCTTTTTGACTGGCGATCAGTTTCTCCAGGCGCACATTTGGCAGGACTACCGCTTCAGGCGGCATCGCCTCTTGGGGGCGTGTTGCGGGGCTCCTCGAACAGGGGCTGGGACGCGCGGGCCAGTTGCTCGTAGCGGTTGATGCGTTCCTCCCGAGCAGATGATTGTCCGTCCAGCCTGTTCTGGATGTCCCCCGCCTCGCCGTCGTCAATGAAGCTGCTGGGCCGATACGCGCGAGAAATGCTCCGTTGCATGGCGAACCCTTTCCAGTCTTCGAATGGCAAACCCGAATGCGACATGTACGAAAGCTGCCGGCACGATAACTCGTCCGTCATTGCCATGATATGCACGAGGCAGCCGCGTCAGTAATCGAAGGCGCCCGAGGCATGATCGGCTTGCCCAGCGGCCATGCGGAGATGAACTCTTGCCCCCAAGAATGGCCCGGGCGGGAATTGAACCCGCACGACCCTTTCGGATCAGGGGATTTTAAATCCCCTGCGTCTGCCAATTCCGCCACCGGGCCATGAGCCCAACTGTATTCTATGACTATGCGGCGGTCAAAGAATTTGATGAGGCAAGCATTGTTGACGCCTCATGATGGGACAGCTATAGTATTGTTCCGCGGCAGGTCTGCGGATTGTTTGGTGTTTGCGGAGAGGTGGCCCTTCGACTTCGCTCGGGGCTGCAGATCTCCGCGGACAGTCTGGTATTCGTGGAGAGGTGGCTGAGTGGCTGAAAGCGACGGTTTGCTAAACCGTTGTACGGACTAATCCCCGTACCCCGGGTTCGAATCCCGGCCTCTCCGGTCCCGCCAGTATTAACGGCGGCCCTTGCAGGTGTGCCCCAAAGCCTGAGGCAAAACGGCTTCCCGCAGTGGATCATAAGGACGAATGATGGACAGGCTCGGTATTGCGATAGTCGGAGCTTCAATGCGAAGCTCGATGATGGCGACATATTTAAACGAGTATCCAGAACAAGGCTACGTCACCGGATACTACGATCTTATTCCCCAACGCGCTGAGCTGCTTATTGACAAACACGAGTTGAAAGACACGGTCATCTATCCGTCTCTGAAGGCGGCAGTGACCGATCCGAAAGTTTCGGCGGTGTTCATCGGAACATCCGACAGCGCCCACCGCCGGCCCGTTGTTGAAGCTCTCAAAGCCGGCAAGCACGTGTACTGCGAAAAGCCGATGGCCATTACGTTGCGAGACTGCGACGCCATCATGGCCGCCGCAACCGCCGCCCACAGCGTCTTTTACCTGGGCATGAATCTGCGTCACGGCCCCGTGCACGAAAAACTGCACGAGATAATGACCAGCGGCGAGCTTGGGCGTATTCTGACCATCGAGGCGAACGAGTATTATGTCGGGGGAAGGACATATTTCCGCAGATGGAATCGTCTGCGGAAGTTCGGCGGCGGGCTGTGGATCACCAAGGCCTGCCACGATTTCGACCTTCTAAACTGGTTCGCCCAGGGCAGGCCCTCGCGAGTCTACGCGACATCGAGCCTGAGCCACTACAAGCCCATCGAAGGGGCAGGCCCGTGCTGCCGCCAGTGCGCCATCAAGGCCACCTGCAAGGATTTCTACGACATCGACAATCCGCCCAACAAGCTGTGGGACGAGCTTGGAGAGATCAGCGAAAAGGTTTCGGGCCATCCCCGTGACCTGTGCCTGTTCAACTCCGACAAGGACACGTTCGACAACGGAATCGCCGTGGTCGACTACGCCAACGACATCCGGGCCACGTACACATGCAACGTGGTCAGCGCCCGTTCAACGCGCCAGATGCGGCTGATGGGAACCGAAGGATCCGCCGAAGGCGACATGGAAGAAGGAACCATCACCGTCTGGAAGCGATTCAGCGAAGAGAAGAGATCTATCGATCTGAGCGACCAGGTGAAAAGCAGCCACGGCGGCGCCGACGTGCGAATTCTCAGCGATTTCTTCCATTGCTGCCGCACCGGCGAGAAGCCCCGCAGCAGTTGGGCCGACGGCAGAGCAAGCCTTGAAGTGGGTCTTGCAGCCACGAAATCGTGCGACACCGGCAGGCCTGTGATACTGAAGTAACCGCTTCTAGAGCCGATAAAACAGGCGCGCCATCTTTCGCATAAACGGCGATTTCATGCGGTTCATCATCCATGTTTCCGCGGCGCGTTTGCACAAGAAGCTCATCGTCGGGAACGAGTGCTGAAGCATCATCACCCTGTGCATGCGAATTCGCTGCTGAATAGCCAGGCCCCATTCGTTGATCATCTCGCCGCTTCCTTCGCCCACGATGGTGGCCGAGTATATGCGGCCCGCCGGCGAGACGAGCACTTTCACGAAACCCTTGCCGAGATTCTCGGCAATCGCCGCGCCGTAATCCTCGTGCCGCACCACAATCGATTCATACTTCACCTTGCGGGCCTTGAGCTCGCTTTCCCGCGGGCCGACGTGCGACAACTGCGGCTCGGTGAACACCGTCCACGGCACGACGTATTTTCGGAAGTCCATGCGAGCCCCAACCGGCATAACGGCGTTCATCAGTGCGATCATGCCCTGGTGCATGGCTGCGTGCGAAAGCTGTGCGTAGCCGTTGCAGTCGCCCACGGCGTAGATGTTGCGGCGGCTGGTCTGCAACAGCCGATTCACCTTTATGCCTTTCTCGGCGACCTTCACCCCCGCCGCCGTAAGGTTCAGGGCGTCGAAATCCATCCGCCGTCCCGTCGCCGAGAGAACCTCGTCGGCGACGATTCGGCCATCCTCGGCGGTGTGAAGAACAACCTTTCCGTCGCGTCGTTCGATCTGCGTCATCCGCCGCCCCGTCAGCACCTTGACGCCCTCTTTGGCGAACGCCGCCGCCACCAGCCTGCACGCCTCCTCGTCTTCGCGCCAAAGCAGGCCCTCGCCCCGCATCACCATCGTCACGCTGCTGCCAAGACGCGAGAACGCCTGGGCCATCTCGCACGCAATCGCCCCGCTGCCGATCACAAGCAGCGACTGTGGCGGCCGGTCCAGGTCGAAGAGATTCTCGTTCGTCAGCGCCCCCACCGCGTCCATGCCTTCGATATCCGGCAGGGCCGGCCGCGTGCCAACACATATAAAGATCCGTTTAGCCGTGAACCGCCTTTCGCCCGCTTGCAGCGTGTGCGAATCGACAAACGAGGCGCTGCCCTTGCCCAGCAGCAGTTCGACCTTGTCGAACATCGACATGGTCTTCTTCTCGCTGATGTACTTCAGGTGTTGGCGCACTCGGGGAAAGGTGTCCGCAACCTCGCTTGGGCCGGCGGGCCTCAGGCCGTAGTCCTCCAGCTTTCCAAGCATGTGGCGAACCTTGCCCGCGCGCAGCAGCGCCTTGCTGGGGATGCAGCCGACGTTCATGCACTCGCCGCCGATGCGCTTCGCCTCGACCGCGATCACCTTTAACCCCATCTCGGACGCCATTACCGAAACCGCCATTCCGGCAGGGCCAAGACCGATTACCGCAACGTCATAGTCGTATGCCATACCATACAGATTAGCACCTTGGCGGCGTTTTGGAACGCGCATTTGTCATCTTCTTGCAAGCGCCGGAAGGAATGATAGAATCGCCCCCCATGAGCAACACCATAAAGAAAATCGTACTCGCCTACAGCGGCGGGTTGGACACCTCGGTGATTCTTCCGTGGTTGAAGGAAAAATACGGCTGCAAGGTCGTGGCTTTCGTCGCCGACGTCGGCCAGGGTGAAGGCGAACTTGAAGGCATAGAGAAAAAGGCCATCGCCAGCGGCGCGGACAAATGCGTCGTGGCCGATCTGCGAAAGGAATTCGCCGAGCAGTACTGCTTCCGCATGCTCAAGGCGCAGGCAAGCTACGAAAGCCTTTATCTTCTTGGCACGTCCATAGCTCGTCCGCTGATCGCCAAGGCGCAGGTTGATTGCGCCCGCCGCGAAAAGGCCGACGCCGTCGGACACGGCGCCACGGGCAAGGGCAACGACCAGGTTCGATTCGAGCTAACGTTCATCGCACTGGCGCCGGATCTGAAAATCATTGCGCCGTGGAAGGATCCAAGCTTCGAGCTTACCAGCAGAGAGGCAGCCATCGAGTACGCAAAGGCTCGCAACATTCCCATTCAGCAGAGCAAGAAGAAGATATATTCTCGCGACCGCAACCTGTGGCACATTTCGCACGAGGGGGCGGATCTTGAAGATCCGCAGAACGAACCCAAGGACGATCTGTGGGTGATGTCGGTTCCGGTTTCGAAGGCGCCGGCCAAGCCTGAATACGTTGAGATCGAATTCAAGGCCGGCGTGCCCGTCGCCGTTGACGGCGTGAAGATGCCTGGGCACGATATCATTGCCGAACTCAACAAGATCGGCGGGCGTCACGCGGTCGGCCAGGTGGACCTGGTTGAGAATCGCCTTGTCGGCATCAAGAGCCGCGGCGCGTACGAGACGCCCGGCGGCACGATTCTGTACGCCGCACATCGAGCCCTCGAGGCGCTTGTGCTTGACCGCGACACCGCCCATTACAAAGAGCAGGTCGCCCTCAAGTACGCCGAGATGGTGTATTACGGCCAGTGGTTCTGCCCGCTGCGAAAGGCGATCGACTCGTTCATCGACGCCACGCAGGCGAACGTCACCGGAAAGGTGCGGGTGAAGTGCTTCAAGGGCAGGGCGACGGCCGCCGGGACGGAATCGCCCAACAGCCTCTACTCGTCGCAGTTGGCCAGCTTCACCATGGGCCAGGAATATACGCCAAGCGACGCGACGGGCTTCATCAAGCTCTTCGGCCTTCAGATGCGAGGCCGGGGATAAACTCCGGCGAGAGTGATTTGTCTGGACCTATTTACATGATTCCGGATTATGCCGGCAGGCCCTCGCTATTTGTCGTCGTGCGGGAGGGGTTCGCACAAGTCGCCCAGGATAATGGGTGATGCGGCGCCCGTGGCGTGCGGGCAGTAGATGGGTACTAACTGTATTCTCGCAGCCGCCAGAGCGCAAAGGGCATAGGCTCGGCAGGCGAGCATGCCCACGCCGAACTTCTCGGATGTGATCGTGCTCGACGGGCTGAGCAATGCGCGGATGCGCGACGCGAGGTGAATGTTCATCGCGCCTTCCCCCCACAGGACGACCTGGTGCGGCCGCTCCGTCAGTCGGCCAACCGCGTTGGCGATGGTTCGTGCGACAAGTTCGCCCGCCGTGGCCATGATATCCCCCCTGTCGCAGCCGTGGCGATTGCCGATAAGCAGCACGCGTTCTACATATGTATCTCCCCAATAGGCGGCGGTGGTAAGCTTCGGGCCCGTCTTGAGGAAATACGGATTGGCAAGCAGTTCGTTGAGCAGCGGCTGGCAGATGGCGCCCCTGGCGGCGAGCCTGCCGTCGGCGTCGGATGGCACGTTGTGCAGCCGGCGCGCCAGCCCGTCGAGCACGCCAAGCCCGGGGCCGGTGTGCATGGCGACCACGTCCACCGGCAGCGCAGCGGAAGGAACGAACGTCAGTTCGGTTATGGCGCCGATGTCGATGCCGACGCGGCTGAGGCGCCGGTCGCGAAGCATCAGCCAGTTTGGCCAGGCCCGCACAGGTCCGCCGATGCCGCCGGCGGCAAGGTCGGCTTCGACAAACCTGCCGGCAACTCTCACGCCCGACAGTGCAGACGCCGACGCCGGCGAGCCCAGTTCCAGCGGTTCGCCGCCGTCGCCGACAATCGCCCCGGTGATTCCCGCAGCCGCTATGGGCTCATCTTTCGCCAGACCAAGCAGCGCCGATCCAAGCGCCCGCCCGCACTCGATGTCCAGCCTGGCCAGCGAGCCGGCGACATGCCGCGGGGTTTGGGCGGCGTTGTGCAGCAATTCCTTCAGTTCATCGTCAAGGCCCAGCCGCACATGCTGAGCCTGCGTGAGTTTGAGCCTTTGGCCCCTTCCGGCGGCGCGGGCGGCGCAGACGTCGATCCACATGCATGACGGATCGAAGCAAGCGCCAAGAAACAGTTTACCGTTCGCCATGGTCGCGCCATTTCATGCCTGGGCCTCGGGACTACTGTATAGTGGAACCACCCGATATATATTGATACCAGCTTGGAAGGTTTTCCAGACTCTCATGCACCTGTTCATCCAGTTCGGGAATTCCCGCCGCCCTTCCGTCGAGATATTCCTCAAGCCGGCGATCAAGTTCCCTCAGGCGCTCCACAACGCACGCCAGTCGCCGCTGCATCGTCTCGAGGCCCTGGGGCTTGTTGCGGCGCATCCACTGCGCTCGGAAGGCGTCCATGAATCGAACCATCGCATCCGCGACGCCGGGAACGTCGCGCCGCACTGCTTCAAGCAGGCGGTTGTCGCGATTCTTGTAGGCGTCTTCAAGGTTCTTGCGAAGCTGCATCTTAAGCAGTCCGGCGACGCAGAGGGCGTGCGCGAAGGCGAAGTCCACCGCCTGGTCTTCCTCGGCAAGCCGGGCCAATCGCGGCTGGAGGTTCTGATAGCTCTTGATCGTCCTGGCCCAGAAGTCGGATTCTTTCAGTTCCATCTGGCGCCAGAAGATGCCCTGAATGGGATCATCCCAGATCATCGCCACGGTGGCGTTATTAAGTTCATCCGCGGCCACGACCGCCGAGTAAGACGCCTGGCAGATTGCCCGGAAACGTTTTTCAAGTGCTTCGGCGTTGTCCTGGCCGGCGTATGCCTGATCGGCGCTGAACAGCAGGCCCGCCAGCGAAGAGTCATACTCGCAGAAGCCGCCGTCGTCACCCCACATGGTGAAGAAGATTTCCTTAACGCCTTCCTTTCGGCAGGCGTTGATGCAGGCTCGCCCGAACTTCTCGGTTTTGCCGTGCTGATGCCAGAAGCCGTGGCCCCACGTCCACACGCCGCCGGCCATGATCGGTTCGCGGCCCATCTTGCGGACCAAAGAGATCATGTCTTTATATGTCTTTTCATCTTCATGATAGTAGTCCCAGTAGACCAGTTGAAGTCCCTCGGGGATCTTCGAAAGCACGTCGGCTGGAATTTCGACGTTTGCGTCGTAGATATTCTCGGTCTTGCTGAACATCCGGACGTACATGTCGTGCCACATCATGGGCTCAAGCCCGCGTTTGCGGCATGCCTTGACCACTTTTTCGACATGCCTTCCCAGAATTTCATGGCTGGGCTGATAGCCGAACCTGTCGATGAACTTGCCGCGTCCCAGGCCCCAGGTCTCGTCGAGCCCGATGTGAATGCGGCGCGTCTTGAACGCCGACGACCAGAAGTCCAGCATCTTGTCCACCAGGGCGTACGTCTTCGGCTCGTCCACAAGCATGACGTTCCGCACGTCCTTGATGTCGTCGTAGGCGTGCCAGCGAAGAATCTGCTCCATGTGCCCTAGCGTCTGAATGCAGGGGATCATCTCTATGCCCAGGCAAGCGGCGTAGCGATCAATCTCCTGAAGCTCTTCCATCGTGTATCGGCCGCGCTGATAGCCAAAGTACGGCTCGCCGGGAAGCTCGTAGGTTTCTTCGGTGTACAACATCGCCATGTTGTAGCCCATCAGCGCCAGGCGCCTGAGCCACTTCTTGAAGTAATCGGCGGTCATGACGGCATTGCGGCTGCAATCAAGCATCATGCCGATGGTCTCGAACGGCGTCTTTTCGGCAAGCGTCTTGCCGTCATCCGCCAGGCCGGCAAGCAGGTTTCCCAAAGCCCTGGCGGCCTGCGTCTTGCTGGAATACCTGATGAACGCATCCGGGCCCTTGACGGTTGTTTCGCCGCCGGCCGGGGCCTTGACGGGCTTGAAATGCAGTCTGAGGCCCTCTTGCGAGTCTGACGATATCTCGTATTCCTGACCCAGTTCGGTCAGAAGCCCGTGGAGCTCCTCGGGCGTTTCCTCTTTCATCCAAGACAGCATGCAAATCTCCTGAATACCGTAATTGGCTAAAGCCCCTGTTATTACTCTCCAAGGTGGCCGAAAGCAACGTGCAAACCTCATTTATAGCGGCTTGTTTTGCATTCTGTGCTTGAATCGCAAGCCCCCGCGCGAGATAATAGGATCGCGGTATGTCAGAAGGAGCTTGCAGGACTTTCGCATGGATATTGACAAACACTACATCCCTGTAAAAACATCGGACACCGCCCTTGGCGTCGAGGAAAAACTCGCCGCCTCGCTGATGAAGACCAAGGCAATAATCGCTCACGCTCAGTGCTTCGATGACGAGCAGCGGGCGGAGGTTTACACCATACTCGACGCTCTGAAATCGGACTGCGACGCACACCGGCGGATCGTCGGGCAATGGATTCCTGCCGCCATGGCCCAGGCGGAGCAAAGCGCGAATGCTTGAACAATCTCAACTGCGCGACCAGTTTCTATCGCTGCTTGAGCAGCAGCAGCAGGCTGTCACCCTGTACGCCAAGCTTGCCGGCGCGGCCCAGGATGAAAGCCTTCGCGAACAGGCGATTCAGATTCACCGCGAGAAGCAGCGGCACATTCAACTCACCGAACGCCTGCTTGAAATAGTCAACTGACGCCACGCCTGTCGATTTCGCCTCCTGCGATGTAGAATGCTTCACCATGAAAGAAGATTCCAAGGCGCGCAAACAACAGCGGGCGAATGAGATTTTCACAATCCTCCGGAAGACCTATCCCAAGGTTCGCTCGGCCTTGAACTTTTCAAGCCCGCTTGAGCTTCTTGTGGCGACGATTCTCTCCGCCCAGACAACCGACAAGGGCGTTAACGAGGTCACCAAAAGCCTCTTCAAGAAGTATAAGACGCTTGATGATTACGTCGCCGCCAATCCCACCGAGTTCGAGCAGCAGATCCGCCCCACCGGTTTCTATCGCAACAAGACGCGGTCGGTGCTTGCCGCCTGCAAGAAGATAAAGAGCGACTTCGGCGGCGAGGTTCCCGACAACATGAACGACCTGCTGTCGTTGCCGGGAGTCGCCCGCAAAACCGCCAATTGCGTGCTGGGCAACGCGTTCGGCAAGAACGAGGGCATCTGCGTCGACCGTCACGTGCTGAGAGTGGCCGGGCGGCTTGGACTGACCGCCAGCGACAAGCCCAACGTCGTCGAACAGGATCTCATGGCCCTGTCCCCCCAGGACGAGTGGACGCAGGTGTCGCACAGGCTCATCATCCACGGCAGGACGATCTGCACCGCCCGCAAGCCCGATTGCGGCGCCTGCCCGCTGAACAAGCTCTGCCCATCCGCCTTCAAGGCGTGACCACTCGATCGTCGCCGTGTACGCCTTCACGTGCATCAGGAGAGTTGCCGCTTGACTGGCTTCGCGCCGGACATTATGGTCAACAACATCCACATAGCGCACGGAGGCGCACATGAAATCAATACACATCGTCGAGCCTACGCTGCCACTGGCCTGGGAAAAAGCGGTTCTGGAGTGCTGGAACACGGGCGAGAGCTTTCCCACCGAGTACGACCGGCCGGGAGATCCCAACAGCAGAGACGTCACCGCGCTTGTTCATGTCACCGAGCCGTTCAGCGAGCCGCGCATACACCGCGCGTTTCCCGGCGGGCTTGACGATCTTGAGAAGTACCGAAGCGAAGCGCTCTACGGCGTGCACGATCATTGGATAGACCCCGCCGCCGGAAAGTGGGAATACACCTACCATCAGCGGATACGCGCTTATGAAGTGCCCGCGGTGGGAATATTCGATCAGATCGACGGCATCATCAAGAAGCTCAAGGCGGTGCCCTACACCCGCCGGGCGCAGGCGGTGACGTGGCAGGTCTGGAACGACATGAACATCGGCGACCCCGCCTGCCTGCAGCGGCTGTGGTTCAGAATCTCCGACGGAAAGCTTCACCTTAACGCCCACATGAGAAGCAACGACGCCTACAAGGCGGCTTTCATGAACATGTACGCCTTCACCGAGCTTCAAGCGATGGTCGCAGCCGAGATCGGGGTAGCGCCGGGCGAGTACATGCACATCGCCGATTCTTTCCACATTTACGGCAGCTACTTCGATGAATTCGCCGGTTTCCTTCAAACCGTGGGCGCCCGACCGGTGGATCAGCGGGTTTACACCACCGAATTCGCGCGAGACTTCTTTGTGGACGGCTGTGACGTGCTTCTGGCCGAGGAAGACATGCCCGAAGCCAAAAAGCAGATCGTTCGCCGCAGGCGGGAAGAGCTGCTTGCGAAATAGTGCCTTCATAATCCCCTAACATCTTAATATTACAAGACTTACGGCCTGAACATATTTTCTCAATTTTGGCGTTTCATTTCTTGGCGCCAAGGCATGAAAAGCGTATTATGTAAGGTTTCTGTTAGGATGTTGAATTCTGTTGGCAAGAGAATATGGGTTATTCCAACCTCAAGACAGGCAAGGCTTTAGGAAAAATCCCCACATTTAGGGTTTTTTTCGTTGAGGCATACTACAGGTTGTGGTAATTTGGAAATCTAGTTAGTAGCCACTTGGACGGCTCATGTCCGTTGGTTTTTGTGTTGAGGGCAGTTCCGCTTGTAGATGTCGGACTTGCATTGTTTTAACAGCTTGGGGTCGTTTTACGCGCTTACGGGCGATGTTTTTGAATGTTTTGGGAGAGCTATATGACGTCGAAGGCTCGTACGGTGAGTGAGTCGGGAAACGGATCAACCCCTGCCAGTTCGCAAGAAGGTCTTCAGATCAAGCAGGTGTTTTCTTCACCCGACGAGCATCCGTTTGACCAGATAACCTGGGAAAAACGGTCCGCAAAAATCAGCGGCGACAAGGGCGCCGTAATATTCGAGCAGACTGACGTGGAAGTTCCCGCCGACTGGTCGCAGCTGGCGACCAACGTCGTGGTCAGCAAGTACTTCTACGGCGACAAATCCAAGCCCGAGCGCGAGAATTCGGTCCGCCAGCTTGTTGACCGAGTCTGCCGAACCATCGCCGACTGGGCCAAGCAGGACGGCATTTTCGCAACCGATGAAGACGGCGAGCGTTTCTACCGCGAGTTGTGCTGGTTGTGCGTCAATCAGTTCGCCAGCTTCAATTCCCCGGTGTGGTTCAACGTGGGGTTGTTCCACTATCACGGCGTTGAAGGCGGCGAGGGCAACTTCCACTGGGATTCCGTCTCGAATTCGCCCGTTCGCACGAAGCGCGGGTATGAGTATCCCCAGGCGTCCGCCTGTTTCATTCAGTCCGTGCAGGACACCATCGAAGACATCATGCGCCTGGCCACTGCCGAGGCGATGCTGTTCAAGTACGGTTCTGGAACCGGCACCGATCTTTCGACGCTTCGCAGCAGCAGGGAAAAGCTTTCGGGCGGCGGCACGCCTTCAGGCCCGCTGAGCTTCATGCGGGTTTACGACCAGGTTGCCGCGGTCATCAAGAGCGGCGGCAAAACCCGCAGGGCGGCCAAGATGCAGAGCCTTCGCTGCGACCATCCCGACATCAAGGAATTCATCACCGCCAAGATGGACGAGGAACGCAAGGCCTGGGCGCTCATCGAGCAGGGTTATGACGGCTCGTTCAACGGAAACGCGTACAGCTCGGTGATGTTTCAGAACTCGAACTTCTCGGTCCGCCTGACCGACGATTTCATGAAGGCGGCCATCGAGAACGGCCAGTGGCAGACGTACGCCATCACCAGCAAGGAGCCGCTGGAGAAGCACAACGCAGCCGAGCTGCTCAAGCTGATCGCCGAGGGCACGCACATCTGCGGCGACCCCGGCGTGCAGTACCACACCACCATTAACAAGTGGCACACCTGCCCCAACAGCGGCGAGATTTGCGCATCCAATCCGTGCAGCGAGTACATGTTCGTGAACGATTCGGCGTGCAACCTCGCCAGCCTTAACCTGATGAAGTTCCGCAACGCCGACGGGACGATAGACGTTGATCGCCTGTCGGCAGCCGCCCGGCTTCTCGTCATCGCGCAGGAGGTGCTGGTCGACCATTCCAGCTATCCCAGCGATCGCATCTGCCGCAACAGTCACGACTTCCGCCCGCTGGGACTGGGCTACGCCAACCTGGGCGCCCTGCTTATGTCGATCGGCCTGCCCTACGACAGCGACGGGGGCAGGGCCATAGCCGCCGCCGTCACCGCGATACTGACCTCCAGCGCATACGTCGCCAGCGCCGAACTTGCCGGCAGGGTCGGCACGTTCCCGCAGTTCTACCGCAACCGACAGGCGATGCTGAAGGTGATAGACATGCATCGCAAGGCCGTGAAGGGCATCTCCGACCAGCACTGCCCCGCCTACCTGATCGCCGCTGCCGAGGCGATGTGGTCCAGGGCGTACGCCGCGGGCGAAGAATCCGGCTTCCGCAACGCACAAGTCACGGTGCTTGCGCCGACCGGAACCATCGGCTTCATGATGGATTGCGACACCACCGGCATCGAGCCCGACATCGCCCTTGTGAAGTACAAGCACCTTGCCGGCGGCGGCATGTTCAAGATGGTGAACGGAACAGTGCCCATGGCGCTGGAGCATCTGGGTTATTCACGCGAGCAGATCGCGCAGATCATCGAGCATATCGACGCCAACGACACCATCGAAGACTCGACCGTTCTTCGCGAGGAGCATCTGCCGGTATTCGATTGCGCCTTCAGGCCGCAGAATGGCGTGCGAAGCATCCACTACATGGGCCACATCAGGATGATGGCCGCGGTTCAACCTTTCCTCAGCGGCGCGATATCCAAAACGGTGAACGTGCCCAAGGAAACGACCATCGACGAAATCAGCAGGGTTTACGTCGAAGGCTGGAAGCTTGGCCTCAAGGCAGTTGCGGTTTACCGTGACGGTTCCAAGCGCACTCAGCCGCTGAACGTAAACAAGAATTCGTCGCTCAAAGGCGCGGCGGAAGTTGCGCCGACGCCCGCGGCGCTTGCAGCCGCCGCAAGGCAGCCGTTCCGCCACCGCCTGCCAGCAACCAGGCCGTCAATTACGCACAAATTCGACGTCGCCAACCACGAAGGCTACCTTAACGTGGGCTTGTTTGAAGATGGCTCGCCCGGCGAGCTGTTCATCACAATGTCCAAGGAAGGCTCGACAGTCGGCGGCATGATGGACGCCTTCGCCACCGCCATCAGCCTGTGCCTTCAGTACGGCGTGCCGCTTGAAGCGCTGGTCAAGAAGTTCACCCACCAGCGGTTCGAACCCAGCGGCATGACGTCCAACCGCGACATCCCGTTCGCCAAGAGCATCGTGGACTACATATTCCGCTGGATGGGCCTGACTTTCCTTGAGGATTACCGCAAGGCGAATCTGCCCGGAGGCGGCGAGTTACCCATCAAGGCAGCGCCCGAGGCCGTCAAGGACGATAAATCCTCGGAAAAAAGCGCCGACGTCGCCGGCAAGGATAGCAGTGCGACGTTCGGCGCGCTTTTGGACATCCCTTACCGCAGCGAGGGCGGTAACGGAAAGTCATCCAAGAGCAGCGTGGCCGTCGCGGGAGCGAAAAAGACATCCCGCCTGGCCAGGATGGAGCGCACGTGGAACTCGCAGGAGGATGCGCCGCCGTGCCTGGAGTGCGGCGAGATCATGGTCCGCAACGGAAGCTGCTACAAGTGCAGCAATTGCGGGTCAACGTCCGGTTGCAGCTAGTAGAGGGTCGCGCCTTTTGGCGCGAGCAGGCTTGGTCTTTCGAGCCGCGGCGTTGTGCGGCAGCGGGCTGGGCATAGCAGAGGCCGTTGTCACAAGCCCGGCCGGATTTTGGCGCCATGGATGGCGCTGGTCTTTGTGCTCTGGAGCCGGAAGCTCCACTGTATCGGCGTCGGGTCGCGTCGCGGCCGGATTGACCCCCCGGCCGACTCGGCGACGGGTGACATGCGAAACACGCGGGACGGCCGAGCGATGCCTGCCGCCCCGGCGATAAAGAAAGGCCGCCGTTCTCTCAGGACGGGCCACCTCCAATAATGCCCGTCCCTGTTTCGGGCCTCCCCGCTGATTCTTGGCGACATAATCGCAAAAGGCGAATTATTCCGCTAAAGATTGAAAAGCAAAACTTCCGAAATATAATTGTGTAAACAAGTTGTCCGCTGCACCCCATGACGATGTAGGTCTCCCTCCGCCTATATCAACGGGTTGCGGCTATTCGGGCGATGCCGAGGTCTCCCTCCGCCTGGGCATCGCCTCTTTTTTCCCTCATCAATCTCTTTTGTCATGCCTTATTGACTTGTCAAGCTATCCCGGAGCCGTAACTGATCCATTATAGCACCCCAAAGTAGGCTTTCCGCTGACAGGAGGACTAGAGTTCGAAATTCTCGCCCGGAGAGGGAATGTGAACAGTTTTGCACCCCGCAAACTTAAGCATGTCCTTCATGGCGTCCATTCTGCTGCCTTCACCATGCACGACGAAGGCGGCTTTAAGCCTCGACGCCAGCGGCCCGAGCAACTTTGCGAAATCATCGCGGTCCGCATGGGCGGAAAAACCGTTCAGCGTTTCCACGCGGCAGAGCAACTTGTAGTACCTGCCGTATATCTTCAGTTCCTCCCGCCGTTCAACGATTCGCCGGCCCAGCGTATGCTGAGCCTGAAAGCCGATGATCACGACGGTGTTGGATTCATCCTCGATGTTGTTCTTGAGATGGTGCAGCACGCGTCCGGCTTCGCACATGCCGCTGGAGGAAATAATAACCATCGGCTCGCGGCGCTCGTTCAACGCCTTCGAGGACGCGACATCCGTTATGAACGTCACCCTGCCGGTTCCAAACAAATCGCCCCTCGATCGCCAGTACTCGTGGGCGTCTTTGTCGTAAAGATCCGGATGATGCTTGAATATCTCGGTGGCGTTCGTGGAAAGCGGCGAATCCACGTAGATTGGCAGCGGTTCAAGCAGCCCTTCATCCATGGCGCGGGCGAGGAAGTACACCACGTGCTGTGTTCTTCCGATGCTGAAGGACGGGATAATGACCTTGCCGCCCACCTGGCGGGTTTCCTGGATAATGCTGACCAGCCGGCCCTTCATGTCGGCAGCACTGGCGTGGCGTTTGTCGGCGTAGGTGCTTTCGGTTATCAGGTAGTCGCACTCGGGCAGCGGGCATTCGGGATCTTTGAGTATCGGCAGGTCGAACCTGCCAAGGTCGCCGGTGTAAAGAATTCTCACTGCCCGGCCGTCGGTGTTCATCTCGACCAGAACACAGGCCGAGCCGAGAATATGGCCCGCCTCGAGGAACCACGCACGGCAGTTCCCGTCAATCTGAGCGGGCTGGTTGTACGACACGCGGCGGAAATGCTGCCTGGTCTTGGCGGCGTCGTCGGCGTCGTAGAGCGGCTGGATGTACTCGGCCGGCGTCTTCGCCCGTTTTTCGTTCCAGAACCTGGCGTCTTCTTCCTGAATGTGCGCCGAGTCGGCAAGCATCACTTCGCACAGGTCGCACGTGGCCGCCGTGGCGTAAATGCCGCCCCTGAAGCCGCGTTTAACGATCGTGGGAAGGTTGCCGCTGTGGTCCATGTGGGCGTGGCTCAGAAACACGGCGTCAAGCTGCTCCGCCCGCAGAGGCAGTTTCTCGTTCTTGGCCCGGGCGTCGCTGCGCTTGCCCTGAAAGAGCCCGCAGTCCAGTGCATAGGTCTTGTCGCCCGCGCGGAGAAGGTGCATCGAACCCGTAACTTCCTGGGCGGCCCCATGGAAAAGCAGTTCGATTCCGTTGCGACTGTCTGTGTTACTCCGTCCGCTCAATACAAGAACCCTGATTGTTGATCACGATGATACCAACATCAGGGCTTGTATTGAAGATGGATTTGCCTGCCCCTTCCGGCGCCGTGCGATTCTTATTGCACAGTGCTTAGCGGGTGTAGGTCAACCAGTCAATGGTGTCGGCAACCAGGGCCGGGCGATTTATGTGCTGACTGTAAAACGACGGGGTAACGGTCGGACCCATTCCCTCGCGCCCGAACGCGGCCGGATAGGTATTGAGCATTCCGGCGGTGAACAGCTCCACCCGCCCGGAAACCTGCACCACATCGCCTTCATTCAACCGGCTGGTGATGAGGTCGGGGTTTCGCGGCACTACCACCATCAGGCGATTGATTCTGGTGTTAATGTCGGCGACCGTAAATATGCCGGGCTCCTCGACAGCCGTCACAACGCCGTTAACCACAACGCCCCGCCCCATCCAGTCGCCCGGCGCCGTCTGTATCGCGCCGATCTGAACAGGCATGAAAATTTCGCTTGGCGACGGACCCGCGGGCACATAGGCGATGGGCTGCTGCTGACCCGACGGCGTCGAATCGCAACCCGCCAACGCCGCCAGAAGTACTGCTGCACCGAGAATGATGAACTGCTTTTCAGGAAGGCGACTCATAGAATATCTCCCGCGGCCATGCCCACCCACGCGGAATTATAGCGCCCGACGCCGGGCGATAAAAAACAACGCGCGACAAGGTTCGTATAAAGGTTGCCCGCTTCGGCCGGCGCGCTTGCGTATCCGCGTCAAGCTGTTAGTATGATCCTCTACAGGAGTTATTAATGCTGGAAACCCAAAGCATGAGGGAGACTGTCGAGTCCCTTCGCGCCCGGATCGACGCGATCCGGGACTCTCTTTGACGTCCCTTCCAAAAAGGCACGTCTGGCCGAGCTTGAATCGCGGATGGGCCAGGCCGATTTCTGGAACAACGCCGAGGCCGCCCAGAGGGTTGTCGCCGAACTCAAGACGGTGAAGGCCGTCGCGGCTCCATTCGCCTCGATAGAGTCGCGGATGGACGACGTAGCGACGCTGCTGGAACTCGCCGCCGAGGAACAAAGCGAAGAGGCTCTGCAGGAGGCCTCGCAGGAGGCAGCAACGCTGGCCGCGGATATCGAGCGCCTTGAGCTTAGCACAATGCTCAATGGCGAGCATGACGCGGGCGATTGCTACTTTTCCATTCACGCAGGCGCGGGCGGCACCGAAAGCTGCGATTGGGTGCAGATGCTTTACCGTATGTACACCCGATATTTCGAACGCAGCGGCTTCAAGGCCGGCGAGGTTGACCGCGTCGACGGCGAAGAGGCCGGCATTCGTTCAGTAACATTTCACGTTACCGGCCCGTACGCTTACGGCTATCTCTCCTGCGAGCGCGGCGT
>JAAYCO010000227.1 GCA_012729725.1 Planctomycetota bacterium | reverse complement strand
TCGTTTCTCTGATCGGCGACCTTGGCGCGGGAAAGACGGTTCTTGTGCGAGGAATAGCGCAGGGGCTTGGACTCGATGACGACTCGCTGGTGTCGAGCCCCACGTACGTCCTGGCGCAGGAATACCCAGGGAATATCCCCATCTATCATTTAGATATATACCGTCTTTTGGATGCTAATGTCGAGCTTGAGGCCCTGGGCCTTGACGAGATGATTCAGCAGGGTGTTGTGCTGGTTGAATGGGCTGATCGAGCGCCTCGCCTGGCGGGGGCGAAGTGGGAGATTCGAATAGAGCTTCTGTCCCCGCGGTCCCGACGGTTTCATATCCGCCGGCGATGAGTGAATGCAGCCGGCCCTCTGTCAATCCTTCGATTCGTCCTTCGATTCGTCCTTCGATTCGCTGCGCTCACTCAGGACAGGCCCCTTCGATTCGCTGTGCTCACTCAGGACAGGCCCGAGGCCCCTCACGCAGTGAACAGCCCTTCGATTTGCTTCGCTCACTCAGGACAAAGCCTGCGGTGATCAGCCCTTCGATTCGCTGCGCTCACTCAGGGCTTTCGCACTGTGCAATTCATATTGCACAGTGCTCAGTGCTCAGCATTTGCGTTCGAATTGCATCCACTGCACGGCGTTTTTCAGCAGTTCGGTGGCGGTGGCGAGGCCGAGTTTTTCCTTGATGTGCTCGCGGTGCGATTCGATGGTCTTGACGCTGACGTGCAGTTTGCCGGCGATCTCGCGAGTGCCAAGGCCCGAACCGATCAGCTCGAAGACTTCAAGCTCGCGTTCGGTCAGGCAGCCCACCTTCGTCCAGTTTGACGCCCTGCCGCCGATGAGCTTGCCGATCATCTTGGCGGCGACGCGATCGCTGACATACACCTGGCCGTCAAGAAGCAGGCGGATTCCCTCGATGACTTTTTCGGTGCCCTCGTCCTTTGTCATGTATCCCCGCGCCCCGGCCCGCATGACGCGCTCGGCGTAGAAAGCCTCGTCGTGCATCGACAGCACCAGCACGACGACCCGCGGATCTCTTATCTGCAAATCGCGTATCAGCTCCAGCCCGCTGCTGTCCTTGAGCGACAGGTCCACTATCGCAAGGTCGGGCTTCAACTGGTTGATCATCGCCAGCGCGTCGTCGGCGTTGTCGGCCTCGCCGCATACGCACATGTCTATTTCCTGATCAATCAGCATGGCGATGCCCTGGCGCACCACCGGATGATCGTCCACAAGAAACACTCGAACCTTGGCCGCGCTCGGCGCGACCTGGAATTCATCACCGCCCTGCTGTCCCTTGTTCATCTGTGCCCCTTGCCATGAGGTAATGTGCACGTAACCACCGTGCCGCCGTCGGAGACTGATTTCACCTTGAAAACAGCCCCCGCCGCCTGGGCCCTGTACTTCATCGCCTCGATGCCGCTTGTTTCGTCATGATGCTTGCGATTTCTCACCCCCTTGCCGTCGTCGCGCACGGTCAGCTCGAGCTTTCCGTCGCGTGATGCAAGACCGATCACTATCTTCGTGGCCCGTCCCTGCCTGATGGCCGAGTGCACCGCCTCCATCACGATTCCATAGAGGTGCTCGTTGACGGCCTCGGATGGAAGATTCAGGCCGTCCTGCGCCTCGACGACGCACTGCATGCCGTAGGTTTCGCTGATGGTTGCGGCGTATTCGTACAGGCCGCTGATCAGGCCTTCGCCGCCCAGCGCCACCGGGCAAAGACCTCGCGCCAGCGAGCGCGTGTACGAAACCGCCTGGTTAAGCAGCCGGGTGATCTCCTGCGCGGCGTGAGCCTCCTTCGAACCCGCCAGCCGGTGGCTCTGCGCTTTGCTCAGCAGCGCGACGCCGGTGAGAATCTGCCCGAGGGTTTCGTGAAGATCGGCGCCCACGCGCCGTCGCTCCTGCTCGCCGGCGTCAAGAATGCGCTTCTCGAGCACCTTTCGCTCGGTGACGTCCAGCGAGGCGCCGATGATGTACTTGAGCCTGTCGCCGTCATATACACCCGCGCCGATATTCTGTATCCACATGGCGCCGCCGTCCGCCTTGCGGCAGCGAACCTCCACCAGGAAAGGCTGATGCTCGGCGACGGCTTCCTGGATCGCGCTGGTCAGCTTTGCCCAGTCGTCTTCGTGAACCAGCCCTTCAAGACTGATGGTCCCGTCCAGGAACATCCGCCTTGGATAGCCGAAGAAACCTTCAACCCTGTCGGACAAATACGAAAACCCGCCCTTGCCGTCCTGCGGCATTATCCAGATCAGGCCCGGGAACGTTTCGACGATCGTGCGGAATCGCTGCTCGCTCTCCTTGAGCACCATCTCGGCCTGGACGCGCCGCTGGACCTCCTGGCGAAGCCTCATCAGCAGGGGCTCGACGTCTATCTGGCCGCCGGCCTCCTGAAGGCCGAGGGCGTGGGCGGTTTCCTGGATCGCCCCCAATGTGCGCGTTCGCTCGTCGTCAAGCCGTTTGCGCTCGATTGCGTATCTGACGGATCTGACAAGGGTGTGATGGTCCACCTGGCATTTGACGAGGTAATCGGCGGCGCCTCGCCTCAATGCATCTATACCCATCTGCTCGTCGTCCAGGCCGGTCAGAACAACCACGGCGGCGCCGGGCGCCAAGGCAATCGCTTTTTCCAGCGTTGAAAGACCGTCGCTGTCGCCCAGGCGAAGGTCCAGAAGAACCACGTCGAACATGCCCTTGGCGCACGCGGCCTTCGCCGCCTCAAGGCTCTCGACCCACTGGGTGTCGAACCGAACGCCCCGGGCCAACTTGAGCGTTTCCTGAAGCAGATGCGCCTGCGCCGGTTCATCCTCGACCAACAGCGTTTTTACGGCTTCGTCACACACTACAAGTCTCCGAAGGCGGCCCCTGGTTGATGGATCGTTCAAGAGTGTACATTCTTCCATTTCGCCGCCAAAGAAGATGCATCTTTATGTGAAAACGCCGGACTAGGTAGTTATTTTACATTATCAAGGCCCGATGTCGATAGCTCTTGTGCTCTGTGAAGCAATATTTCCAGCGAGGAAATTTCACGCCCTCCGCGGCCCCCAGGGCGCCCGAAATGGTTACAGAACCGCACCAAGGTGCTAAAATTGACATTGGCTCGCATGACATCAAAGGAGTGTTAATGAAGATTCTCGATGACATTACCCAGGCGGTGGGCGACACGCCGCTGGTGCGGATCAGGAAGATCATCACCTCGAAGGCGCATGTTGTCGCAAAGATGGAAAGCCTTAACCCGATGTCCTCGGTTAAGGACAGAATCGCAGCCGCAATGCTCGACGCCGCGACGAAGGCCGGGCTGGTGAACAGCAACACCGTTATCATCGAACCCACCAGCGGAAACACCGGTATCGCGCTGGCTATGGTCTGCGCCGTCCGCGGGCTCAAGTGCATACTGACAATGCCGGAGTCCATGAGCCTTGAACGCCGCAAGGTGCTTCGGGCCCTTGGGGCCGAACTTGTGCTCACGCCGGCGGCCCAGGGCATGACCGGCGCAATCGCCAAGGCTCAGGAACTGCTGGGCGACACACGCAACAGCTTCATGCCCCAGCAATTCAAGAATCTCGCCAACCCCGAGATCCACCGCAAGACGACCGCGGAGGAGATCTGGCGCGACACGGACGGCAAGATCGACATACTTATCGCCGGCGTCGGCACCGGCGGCACGATCACCGGAATTTCCCAGGTGCTTAGGAAACGCCGCAAGGGTTTCAGGGCGATAGCAGTCGAGCCGTCGCAAAGTCCCGTGCTCAGCCAGGCGCGCGCGGGAGAGCCCATTCTGCCCGGCCCGCACAAGATTCAAGGCATAGGCGCCGGATTCGTGCCCGACGTGCTGGACGAAAAGATCGTTGATGAGATCATCAGGATCGACCAGGACGACGCCATCGCATGGGCCAGAAAGGCGGCCAGGGTCGAAGGCCTGTTCGTCGGCATTTCTTCCGGCGCTGCGCTGGCGGCCGCCGACGTGGTCGCCTCGCGCGGCGAGAATGCGGGCAAGCTGATCGTCGTAATCCTGCCCAGCCACGGCGAAAGATACCTCAGCAGCCCGCTGTTTGCGGATCTCGCCTGATGCCGCGACGATTCGTAGATTTACATACTCACAGTACTGCATCCGACGGCAGCTTTTCGCCGGCGGACGTGGTCCGCCTGGCCGACGAGGCGGGCATGGCGGCGCTGGCCCTCTGCGACCACGACACCGTCGATGGATTGGACGAGGCGATCGAAGCCGCCACAAAATTCCCCGACATGGCTTTCGTTCCCGGCATCGAAGTCTCGGCAGTTTTTCCCACGGGAACGATGCACCTGCTTGGCCTTGGCATCGACCCGCGCGGCGAATCCATCACCGCGCTGGCCTCGCGCCTGAGGGAGGCTCGCGAGCAACGAAATCCCCGCATCATCGCCAGGCTCAACGACCTCGGCGTGAGCATAACCCTTGATGAGGTGATAGCCGGCATGCCCGCCTCGGCAAGGGATCGCCGCGTCGTCGGTAGAATGCACATCGCCGAAACGATGATCGCCAAAGGCTACGTCCGCGGCGTGGATGAGGCGTTCGCGAAGTTTCTGGGCGCGGGCGCCAGTGCCTTCGTTGACAAGGAGCGCGTCACACCGGCCCAGGCCATCGAGGCCATTCGGGGCTCTGGCGGCATAGCGGTGCTGGCCCATCCGGTGCATCTGCTTTGCGACAACAGCGCCCAGCTTCGACGCGTGGTGAAGGAGCTGCGATCGCAGGGCCTTGGGGGCATCGAGGTCTACCACAGCGACCACGACGATTTCATGACGCGGCTGTGCCTTGGGCTCGCCCGCGAGCTGGGCCTTGCCGTCAGCGGCGGCTCCGACTTTCACGGCAAGGGCAAGCCGCATGTGACGATAGGCCGGCCGCGAACGCCGCTGTCAGTCGTCAGCGGGATCCTGGAAAGGTGATCGTCCTGGCCGGCGAGGGATTCTCAAGCACGTCAAGCACAAGTACGGTCATGTCGTCGGGCGGAAGGTCGTGCGCGCTTTCAATGCGCGCGGTAAGGGCGAGGATGAATTCTTCTCTTGACATATGTTCCCGCCACGGCGCGTCCAGTCCCTCAGGCCCCATGAGCACCGGTTCGGCGCCGTCGCTGTAGACAATCAGCCTGTCGCCGGGAGCAAGCTGAACGCTGGTCGCGGCGTACTTTTCCTGCTCGAAAATGCCAAGCAGGCTGCCCTGCGCTTCGACCTTTTCAACCCTGCCGCCGGGACGGACAAGCAGGGGCTCGGGGTGGCCGGCGCGAGCACAGGTCATCGTGAGATTCTGAACATTTATCACGCAATAAGCTGCCGTGCAGAACTGGCAACTTGAGAGACTCTGTCGGCAGATGTCGTCGTTAAGCTCGGTCAGCGCTTCCTCTGGCGGCACAATCTGGTAGCTGTTGCCGATGATGCGCTTGGTTTGCAGGGCCTTCTTGATGAACATCGTCAGCAGGGCGGCGGGCATTCCGTGCCCGACGGCGTCGGCCACGTAGAAGCCCACGTGATTCTCATCGAGGCGGGCGATGTCGTAGATGTCGCCGCTGACCCAACCCAGGGGCCGGTACAAAACGGCGAAGCGAATCGGCCCGACCTCCGGAAGACGCCGGGGCAGAAAGTCGCGTTGCAGGCGGGCCGCCAGCCGCATCTCTTCATTCAACTCGTCGCTGTTCGACGCGCCGCTCGCCCGCAACTCCGTCAATTCCTGCCGCAACTGGCCGATGCTCGACTGAAGCCTCATGACCGCGTTAATGCTGGCCGAAAGCTCCGCCGGCGAACTCTCTTCGCTGACGCAGACATGCTGGCCGCGCCTTGAGGTGAGCATCTTCCAGATTCGCGGGTTCTTGTGCTCGGGCGGAAGCATGAACAGAACCACCGCCGACGCGTGCTCTATCTCGAAGAGCAGCTTGGCCATTCGCGCAGAGTCGTTGCAGTCGCCGTTGGGATGAATAACCGCCACCGCCGCCTGTTCGAGCTGCGGCTTGAGGGGTTGTCCGGGACGACAACACTCTATGCCGGCCTCGCCCGCCGCCCGGCGAAGAGCTGCCGGAACGGGACCTTCAGCCACCCACAGAAGTTTGGCTT
Source organism: Planctomycetota bacterium (assembly GCA_012729725.1). Lineage (GTDB taxonomy): Bacteria > Planctomycetota > Phycisphaerae > SM23-33 > SM23-33 > JAAYCO01. Next base: position 5,025 of record JAAYCO010000227.1, on the reverse strand, counting down.
TTGCCTGCACCATCAAATCGGGTTCCTGGCAAGAATGCAGGCTATCGGCATTACTTGCCCCTCCTCGTCATCGTCAATGAACGGCGCGGGCTTTAGTTGCCCCTGGGAATGACCTGCGAAAAAACGGCCTTTTGCCCCACCAAAACCCCGGCGCGGGCGAAATCTCCGGCGTTAACCTCCAGGGCGTACTTGGCGGGAACGATCGAGCGGTACAGCCGGCGCTCCTCGCCGTATGGTTCCACGGCCATCGTGTGAATGGCGACCACGCGCAACTCTTCATCGAGAAACGCAATGTCCAGCGGAAGCACGCAGCGCCTCATGCAGAACTCCAGCGGCCTCGGCGAGGGATAGACGAACAGCATGCCCTCGTCGGCGCCGAGGATCGCGCGGTCGCTCAGGCCGCGGTAGCGGGCGTCCTCGGTGAGCGCCAGCTCGACCTTCCACGAGCGCGAAGCGATGCGTACCTCCGCCGGCTGGGGCTTTCGCTCGCACCCCGCCGCCCCGATCAGGCAACAGGCGATGATGCCCGGCCAAATCGGCTTCATGCGATGACCCCCTCGCGGGCGAGCATGTTCATCACCAGCTCCATCGGCAGGCCCACGACGTTCGAGAAGCTGCCTTCGACCCGCTGCACAAACCGGTCGGCGGTTTCCTGAATCGCGTAGGCGCCCGCCTTGCCAATCCATTCACCAGAAGAAATATATTGATCAACCTCCTGCTCGGTCATCCGACGCATCGTTATGCCGGTGGCCTGCGCCATTATCGAACGCCTGCCGCCCGGGCCAAGCAACGCAACGCCGGTTATCACCGTGTGCCGCGCCGAACTGAGCCGGCGAAGCATGCTTCGGGCATGCTCGGCGTCGAGCGGCTTGCCCAACACTTCGCCGCCTTCGTTGACTATCGTGTCCGCCCCAAGAACCCAACGGTCGCGATGCGAATCCCACACGGCCCGCGCCTTGAAATATGCAAGCGCCTGCGCCGTCTGCATGGGCGTCGCCCCGCAAAGATCAACAGGCTCCGCCAGGTGCGGCGAGATGACCTCGAAGCTTACCCCCGCCTGCGAAAGCAGCTCGCGCCGGCGAGGACTCGATGAGGCCAGGATCAACTTGTTCCGGGTCGAGATTATTGTTCGTCACTCCATGCGGAAAATCCGCCTCGGCATTATGCCATCCCGGCGATGACATTGCCACCAATCCAGACCCCCGCCGGTATTACCCCCCAAAGCGCGGGAGGAATTCCTACACACACACATTATATATATGTGTCAGATGATGCAACGCGGCAACTGTTGCGTTTAGGCAACACTGATCGACCCGACCAGCTGGATATCACGATAAAGCTTTACGCAACAAGCATTTACGTCGCATCGCCCATGTTGCATCTCGGCAACATGTACGTAGAGCCTGCACATCTTACCTGGCTTATCACCGCGTTAAAGCGTTATCAGGCCAGAGGTTACGCATCGAAACCGCGACAAGGTTCCTCATTCGCCGCGGCACGCCCGTTGCACTTATAAAGGCACAATCAGGGCACTGGGCATTCTGACTGGACATGCCTACAATGTAGCCATCAAAGGAGCTGCCATGAACGAGGCGGCGGTAACGAAAAAACTGGTCGATCTTAGCGAGACTATTTCCCTGGCGCCCGTCAAGGGCGCTGCCGCCTCGGCGCAGGCCGCAGACGGCACGTACGTTTCTGACTGCAGCCATGCCAGAAGCTCCGCGGAGGATATGCTCGAACAGCTCTCTCTTCAAATCAAGTATCTCCTGTTCGATCTTGAGGCGACGCGGCGCGAGAACCGTTACCTGAGGCAGATACTCGAGACCCGTCCTCGCCGGCCACAGGACGACGGCGACAACGACCTGAATCTGCCCGGCGTCTGACGGCGGGCCTGCGCATCGCGACGCGGCGTCAACCTTTGTCGGCGTCTGTGCCGATAAGGGAACAATGAGCCCAGCAAAACAACGCGCGTCGGCATACACGTCTCTGGCGACCATGATCGAGGCGGGCGTGCCGCTTGAGCGATCGCTTGAGCTTGCCTCCGGAAGCGCCCGTGGCGCCTTCGCCAGAGCACTGAAAGCCGTTGCCGCGGGCGTCGCCGCGGGGCAGTCGATGTCGGAGACCATGGAGGCCCACCCGCGCGCATTCGCGCCGCTTGATCGCACGCTCGTAACGGCCGGCGAGCACAGCGGCCACCTGCCGTTGTGCCTGAGAAACCTCGCCGACTGGCACGGCTTTCGCGACCACCAGCAGAGGCAGTTGATGTCCAACATGCTCCTTCCGCTGCTGGTGCTTCACGCTGCCGCGGTGCTTGCCCCGCTGCCGCGATTGTTCCTGACCGGCATGACCGGCGCTCAGTACGGCATGCAGGTATTCGGTATACTGATGGTTCCATATATCATCGCCGCCGTTGTGATTGTCATCTATTCCATGCCCAACAGCGGGCCCGCAAGACGCGTGCTGGACCACGTCGCGATCCGCATTCCGCTACTGGGGCGGGCGCTTAGACAGCTTGCACTGAGCCGGTATTTTCTGGTCTTTTCGGTGCTCAACGACGCGGGCTTCTCCGCCATCGAAAGCACGAAACTGGCCGCCAATGTCGGCGGCAACTCCGTGGCGCTGGACCTTCTTCGCGGCGGAACCGAAAGCTCCCGCCAGGGACGGCGAATCTCCGAAGGCTTCAGCAGGCGCCTGGACGCCGAGTACCTCGCGCAGTGGCAAGTCGGCGAAGAGACCGGCATGCTTAGCGAAACGACGCGCCGGCTCTCGCATCAGGCTGCCGAACGAGGCCAGATGCTTATCGCCGACCTGCTTAAAATGACGCCCAGAATCGTCTATCTGATAATCGTCATCTACCTGGCGTATATGATCGTACAGGCGGTGAAGACGATATACGCACCGATCCAAGAACTTATGTACTAATCACCATGGGCTCTGTTTCGGTCCTGCCTTCGCCGGCGAAACATTTGTCAAGATGCTCCTTGGCGGGCGGCTTGGTGAACATGCTCACGACCACCGCGACCAGCAGCGACGCCGGAAGCGCAACCACCACCGGGTCCACCTCGGGCCAGTTGGGATAGTTCCACAGGATGCTGTCCTTGCCGCCGGTGATGTACCGTACGATTTGCAGCCCGCCCGCCTCCTTGGCCTTGACCAGCAGCAACCAGAACGCGCTGACGCCCGCGCCCGTCAACATCGAGGCAATCGCTGCCGGCTTGGTCATGCGCCTGAAGAACAGCCCGCCGATCAGCGTCGGAAGGAACGTCGCCGAGCACAGGCCGAAGAATATCGCCGTGCCTCGAGCGATCAGCCAGTCCAGGCTTTTGCCGTAATACGAAATACCAACGGTTATCATAATTCCTATGATAGCGCCCAGCCGGACCACGTGAACGGTGCGGTTCTTTCTCTGTTGCCCGCCAAGCTGTTCGTACACATCGCGCCCTATGGCGCTGCCCAGCGAGTGGAACTGCGTCGAGAGCGTGCTCATCGCCGCCGACAGCAGGGTCAGCAGAAACACCATGCCAAACCACGGAGGCAACGCCCGCGTGATGAAAACCGGGATGATCTGCTCGCGATCGCCGTTGGCGTAAACCTGAGCGATGCTCCTGCCGGTGACAAGCTGCCCCGGTGCCGCCTTTTCGCCCTCTGCCGCAACGACCGGTATGCCCGGTGAGTTGTCCATGCCCGCGGGGCCCCACTGGCCGCCTGCATCCTGCACGCGCAGCGGCTTGATGATGGCGTGGCCCTTCGCCTCGTCCACAACCCGAACCACGGTTCCCTCGAACAATGGGCCGCTCTTGACGAACCAGGCGTTCGACAACGCGCCGACAACATATGCAGTTCCTGGAATAAGAAGAATGAACAATCCGCCCAGTGGAACCGCCCTGTTGAGCTCGCGCTTGCTCTTGACGGTCATGAACCTTACCACAAGGGCAGGCTGGGCCAGCACGCCGATGCCCACCCCGAGTATGACTGCCGTGACGATCGACCACCACATGTTGTACCGGGCGTGTCCGAACCCGAACTCGGGAAAGCTTGTCCAGCCGCGGTGTCCGCCGCTTGCGAGATTCGCCGGCACGAGACCGTCAAGATCGGACAGCGACTTGTGCGCCTCGACAACGCCGCCCAAGTGCTGATACGTGAACACCAGCAGGAACGTCATGCCCAGAATCATGATCGCGCCCTGAAGAGCGTCGGTGTAGAGAATGCCCTTGAGCCCGCCGAACACCACGTACATCGCCACGATGCAGCTGAACAGAAGCAACGCCGTGTTGAAGTGCTCCGGCCCAAGCCCGAATGCCGTGATGAAGAACTTGCACCCGCCGATGATAACCGCAGCCGCGTAAAGCGGCATGAATAAGAAAATCATCAGCCCGCTGAACACCTGGATGAACCTGCTTTGGAATCGCCGTGAGATCAATTCCGGAAACGTGTGGGCGTCAAGATGATGCCCCATTCGTCGCGTCGGCCCGCCCAGGAAGATGAACGCGATGAAGATTCCGGCGAATATGTTGAGGAACACCAGCCAGAGAATGCCCATTCCAAGCTGGCCCGCCACTCCGCCGAAGCCCACGATGGCGCTGGTCGATATAAATGTTGCTCCATAACTCAGGGCCATGATGAACGGGTGCGTGCGCCTGCCTGCCAAAAGGTAATCCGCAGCCGTCCGCGTGCGGCGCCACCCAAGCCACCCCAGATAGGCGGTCACGCCCAGATATGCCACAACCAGCAGGATGTCCACCAGCGAGAGTTGTCCGTTCATATGATTTCCTTCTTCTGTGCAACAATGAGCGGATTCTACATCCTCGCCCTCCATCACCGAAAGCCTTTCCTTCGACGCCTTCACGCCGTTTGTTGTTCGGTTCGCATTACATCCATCAACCAAACCGTCACAACGCACGAAGCCCCGCATGGCAATGCGGGGACCTGATGCTATCGCGCAGCGAATCCTCGCCGTTTGCTGTTTGATTCGCGTTGGGACTGCCGCACAAAAAACAAATACAACAGCAAGGTGTCGCTCCGCTC